>JBBRKD010000023.1:0-10221 GCA_038218255.1 Hyphomicrobiales bacterium
GGCCCGGATGCGAGACGATGGCTTGCGCAACTGCCGCGGCGCATCGACTTGGAGATTGGCGGCCGCAAGCTCGCCGTGATCCACGGTAGCACCAGCCAGATCAACCAGTTCGTGTTTGCTTCGACCGACGCCGACATTAAGCGTGGCGACATCGCGCAAGCTGGCGGCGATGGCGTGATCGGGGGACATTGCGGCGTGCCGTTTACGCAGGTGGTCGACGGCAAACTGTGGCACAATGCCGGCGTCGTCGGCATGCCAGCCAACGATGGAACCCCGCGCGTTTGGTATAGCGTGCTGACGCCCCAAATCGACGGCCTCAACATCGAGCACTGCGCGTTGACGTACGATCACGTTGATGCGGCTGACGCCATGCGGGCAGCTGGCCTTCCTGATGACTACCGCTTGGCACTGGCAACGGGCATCTGGCCGAGCTGCGATGTGCTGCCCGCGCACGAGCGGCTGGAGCAAGGCGTCCCGCTCACTCCGGGTGCCGTCATGTGGGATGCAATGAGGCCGCTGGTTCCCAAGGCAGAAATGGTGATGAGTGTGTTGTGGCCAGCGGCGCTGGTCGGGTGAGACTATTTTTTCCCAGCCGCGTAACATGTCGATCTGCGCAGCCGAAAACCGGCTACGGGATCGTGCGGTCAACGACCCGAAAACACCTCGCTAGCCAGGGAATACACCCTGCTAGAACTTAGGAGCCTGAAGAATGTTGAAGTCGCTCATCGCGGCCATGGTTGCCGGCTCGACGCTGGTTGCCGCAGCCTCAATCGTCAATGCCGCACCCAAGTGCAAGGCTGGCCAAATCTACAGCGAAGAAGCTGGCAAGTGCATCAACGCTCCGCGCGGCTCTTAAACATCCGCGCGCGGTTCGCGATGACATGACGGCGTCCATGTCGTCGGTCGTGAAAGATAAGGGCATGTGGCCTCGACGTTCGTGGCCACATGTCGCACGGTTATGGCCTGTGCTATCGCTCGGGCTTCTCTGCTGGGCCATGGCATTGGCTGCACTGTCCACTCGATTTGGCTACGAGTTTGAAGTTGTCGACATGCCGATCTTCGCCCTGACGGCTTTGCTGGGTGTCGCGGGCCTCGTTTACGTCGCGCTCCTGCCGGGACTGGTTACTCGCACCGTGGCTGGAGCGACCGCAACGCACGCCGCTTTGGCATTGATGATTTTGGTCGGCCTTGCCGCGCGGGTGATCTTGTTTGCGAGCGAGCCGATGCTGGAAGACGATTACCAGCGCTATTTGTGGGACGGGGCGGTCACCGCAAGTGGCAATAATCCCTACGCCTACTCACCCAAGGCCATTATTGGCGGGGGAGCGTTGCACCCGCTCGCAGGAGTCGCAGCCCGGTCTGGCGCTGTGCTTGAGCGAATTGGGCATCCGGAACTCACGACCGTTTATCCCCCGCTGGCGCAGTCGGCGTTTGTGTTGGCGAACTACATTTCGCCGTTCAATCTTAATGCTTGGCGCAGCGTCCTGCTCATCTTTGACATGGCGACGCTTGCTGCGATTGTGGCTTGTCTCAATGCGCTTGGCCGATCGCCGCTTTGGGCTGCGCTCTACTGGTGGAACCCTGTTGTCATCAAGGAACTCTTCAACGCTGCGCACATGGATGGCCTGCTTGCGCCCTTTGTTCTGTTGGCGCTGTTGCTAGCCCAACGCCGACCGCTTGTGGCAACCGCAGTGTTGGGCATTGCTTTTGGGATCAAGCTCTGGCCGGTGATGCTGCTGCCGCTGATCTGGCGGCCGCTGTTGGGCGATTGGCGGCGGCTCGGCGCTGCCGTTTGCGTGTTTATGCCGATTGCGATTGTGACGCTTTCGCCCCAGATCGCGGCGGGGCTCGATCAGCAAGCGGGCGTCGTCGCCTATGCAAGCTCGTGGAGCCGGAACAGCGCGCTCACCCCGGCGCTTGAGGCGCTAAGCCAATTGATCGTGGGCGGTTTGAATGCTGCACTCGTTGCACGGGGCTTGATCGCTGTGGTGCTTGCCACGGTCGTGATGCGTCTGGCGTGGCGCCCAATCGCGTCGCTGGACGATCTCATGCGGCGGGCAACGCTGACCGTCGGAGCTCTGTTGTTGCTCTCGCCAGCACAGTACCCCTGGTACAGCATTTGGCTGGCCCCATTGCTCGCCCTTCATCCCATTCCGGGTTTTCTGCTGTTACCTGCCGTCTTGCCGCTTTATGAGCTTTTCTTCTATTTCGCCGCGCGCGCACTGCCCAATGTGTTCAATCACTCTATCGTCTGGGCGATCTGGATTCCGGTCTGGGTCATGCTTTTGGTCGGCCTGCGCCAGCGCCAGCCCGAATGCCGCCCGGCCATGCCCAACAATCCCAGGAGCACGTGACATGATCTCTCGGCTAACTTGCATCTCCTTCGCCCTCATCGCGATGACCGCTTCAGCGGTGGCTGCCGATGGTATGGTCAGCGTTGCGAGCTCGCGCCCTGTCAAGGAAACCATCGACCGCTTGGAGACAGCGGTTAAAGAGGCGGGATTTGCGATTGTCGCCCGCGTTGATCATGCTGGTGCTGCGGCCAAGGTTGACCTATTGCTGCGACCAACGGAGCTTTTAATTTTTGGAAGCCCTAAGGGCGGCACGCCGCTCATGCAGGCCCAACAAACCGTCGGTCTCGATCTGCCGCTGAAAATGCTCGCGTGGCAGGACGAGGCTGGAAAGGTTTGGATTTCCTACAACGCCCCCCGTTGGCTCGGAACGCGTCACAGTCTTGGCGATGCCAAAAACGCCCCGCTCGACGGACTTGGCGAGAAACTGGCCGCGATGGCCGCAACAGCTGGAGCCGCGCCATGAACATCCAAGTCGTCAAAGACTATTACGGCAAAACGCTCGCCAGTTCAGCCGATCTCAAAACCGAGGCCTGTTGCACGCCTGGCGACATGCCCGGCCACATCAAGGCCCTGCTGGGGAACGTGCATGATGAGGTGCTCGCCAAATATTACGGGTGTGGTCTGGTCGTCCCCGAATTGCTCGAAGGCAAGCGCGTGCTCGATCTGGGCTGCGGCTCGGGCCGGGACGTTTATGCGTTGGCGCAATTGGTTGGCGAAACGGGCTCGGTCGTTGGCGTCGACATGACGCCCGAGCAGCTCGCCGTTGCCAAGGCGCACACGGGTTGGCACGCTGAAAAGTTTGGCTTCAAGTCGTCAAATGTCAGCTTTCTCGAAGGCTATATCGAAAACCTGTCAGCACTCGGCCTTGAGCCCGGCAGCTTTGACGTCATCGTCTCAAACTGCGTGATCAATCTGTCACCTGACAAGCTTGCCGTCCTGAAGGGCGCTTATGATCTTCTGAAGCCCGGCGGTGAGATGTATTTCGCGGACGTCTATGCCGACCGCCGCCTGCCCGAAGATGTGCGAACGGACCCGGTTTTGCTTGGCGAATGCCTCGGCGGCGCGCTGTATTGGAACGACTTCCACACGCTGGCCAAGCGCGCGGGCTTTCTTGATCCCCGGCTCGTTGTCGATCGCCCGCTCGGTGTCACCGACGCTGCACTCGCGGCCAAGCTGGGTGCGGCGAAGTTCTATTCAGCGACCTACCGGCTGTTCAAGATCGACGCGCTTGAGACCCATTGCGAAGACTACGGCCAGGCCGTGGTCTATACGGGCGGCATTCCGAACGCGCTGGACGTGTTCCACCTCGACAAGCACCATGCCATCGAGCGCGGCAAGAGGTTCCCCGTCTGCGGCAACACATGGCGGATGCTCGCCGCCTCACGGCTTGCCCCGCATTTCGAGTTTATCGGCGACGTCTCGAAGCACTATGGCATCTTTGGCGGCTGCGGAACGTCGCTGCCGTTCTCTAAGGCCGTCGCTGCCACCACCAGCGGCGGGGGATGCTGCTGAGGGACGCCGGTGCGTTGTAGAGCCGGGCCAGCGTGGCGATAGAGACACCGCAGGCGTAGCCAGTGAGCACGAGCATATTGCGAAGTTGTTGGGTGACAACGCCGTGTTTTTGAACCTGCGTGCGGACGTCAAGGCAACCTCTGGGCGCTTCACAAAGCGCCCGTGGGAGAGAAGCCTGCGGCGCAACTCGACGTCTTCGAGCAGGGGCCAAGACGGCGCGCCACCGGCGACTTTGTATGTGTCGCGGCGCATGAAAAAGCACTGGTCGCCAAAGGTCGTGAGCGACGTGTCAAAACGCGTGAACCAGCCATAGACGACAAGCATGGGTGTTGTCGGCTCAAACCTGAGCCGGAAGCAGCCAGCCGCAACGCCGGTGGAGTTTAGGGTATCGCGGATGAGGCGGGGCGCGTCTGGCGGCAGAACCGTGTCGGCATGGACGATGACGATCAGCGGGCATGTCGCGGCCCTGGCTGCCGCCGCGATCTGTGTTCCTCGGCCGCGCTCGCAATTGATCAATCTGGCGACCGCAAACGTCTGCACGATCCGCTGCGTGCCGTCCGTGCTGCCCCCATCGGCGATGATGATTTCGGCAAAGTCCATGGCACACAGCAAACCGAGTAGCGCGCCGATCCGGTCGGCCTCGTTGAGCACAGGGACCAGCACCGCAATTCTTTCAGGCAGCTCACTCACGTCCTGTCGTCTCGCGACGCAAGGCCATCAAGGTCTTGGGCACGTCGGCCTCGATGGCCGCGCGCACCAGCGGGCCGGGAACCGGCCATCCGGGGCTAATGCGTGCGCTGTAGGATAGCCGCGTTGCAACGCCCTCGCGCAGCGGCTCCAACGTCCACGATCCTTTAAGATAGGCTAGGTCGCCCTCAACACGTTCGAATGCAATGGTCTGGTAGGGCGTGTACTGCGACTTGAACACCGACCGGACTGGGGGCAGGGGCCATATCCACTGGACCACATGCTCTCGCACGTCCGAGCGGGCGTCTGGCGTCTGGCTCATCACGCGGCAGGACGTGAGCGAGGGGATCATGCGTTTGGAGCGCTCGCAATCGATCATAACCGCCCATACGGCCGATGGAGGGGCGGCGATGTCGATCGTTGCGGCCACCAATCCCGTCGCGCCCTCCGGGTCGGGCGCGACACTGATCAAGACCTCACCTGCTCGCAGACGGCTGATCTGAGCGTCATCGAGTGCGGCACCAGCAATGGCGGCGACGCCCCCGGAAACGGTTACAAACACAAAGACTGTAGCCACGCCGGTTGCGGCGGCGAGCGGCTTGAACCATATCGTCATACGGTCGTTACGCGGGAGCGCGGCTGCTTGTTTCGCGCCAGCAAAAATTAAATACGCAGCCTTGTAACCTCTGCAAGTGCTCGCTCGTAAGCCAAATGGGTGAATGAGGAGAGATAGTTTTGATGTTGGCAATGAAACGGGCCTTTTTGGTCGTTGCAGTGGTGCTGGCGACAGGCACGGCCGCGCTCAGTGAAACCGTCGGCCAAAGTAGCGCGGCCTTCGATTCCCTGCTGGGTCGGTATGTCGTCAAGGGCGCCGACGGCGTGACGCGCGTCGACTATGCGCGCTGGAAGGGCACAGGTGATGATCGTGGGGCTCTGGGCCAGTTTATTCAGACGCAGGCTGCGGTTGCGCCGTCGCGGTTGTCGAAACCCGAGCAGTTCGCTTACTGGGCCAATCTTTACAACGCCATCACGGTGAAGGTGATTCTCGACGCCTATCCCGTCGCCTCCATCCGCGACATCAAAAGCAAGGGCGTATGGCTCGATCCTAAAGCCTTTCTGGGGCCCTGGGTTGAAAAGCGTGTGACGGTTGAGGGCCGCGAGCTGTCGCTGGACGAGATCGAGCATTCGATTTTGCGGCCCACGTTCAACGACCCGCGCGTGCATTACACGGTGAACTGCGCTTCGTTCGGTTGCCCCAACCTTCGCCCCACAGCATGGCGCGCTGATACACTTGAAGCCGATCTCGACACGGCGGCGCGCGACTACGTCAACCATCCGCGCGGCGCTACAGTGACCAGTGGCGCGCTCAAGGTGTCCAGCATTTACAAGTGGTTCAAGGTGGATTTCGGCGGCACCGATGCGGGTGTCATCGCGCACCTGAAAAAGTATGCAGACCCAACGATGGCCAAGAAACTCGCGACGATCACCGCGATCGATGACGAGGGGTATGACTGGTCGCTCAACGACACAAAGGGCGCTAGCACCGGGGCCGTTCGCTGATGGGTGATCTCAGCCAGCTCAGCCGTCTCCACACAAGCCGGCGGACACGATGGGGCTTTGCGGCCGCAGCTGCGCTCGCCATCGCAGGCGCTGTTTGGGTCGCGAGCGTGGCGCGCACATTTGATCCCACAAACCCGAACGTGACGCTGGCCGATATCGAGGCGACAGTTACGAGTTCTTACCCGCTCGCTGAGCTGACGGATGCGCGGCTTGCAGATCGGCTGGGCCGCGATGACACCTTGGTGTTTGATGTTCGCGAGCCCGACGAGTTCGCCCAAAGCCATCTCAACGGCGCGCGGCGGATTGATCCTGAGATGACAGCCAGCGCTTTCCAGGCTGCATATGGGCAGGAGCTTAAAGGGCGGACTGTCGTCTTTTATTGCGCGGTGGGCGTGCGCAGCGGCCGGATGCTTGCGCGCGTTAAGTCCGTGCTGGACGTCGGCGGCGTGCGCGACGCCTACAACCTGCGTGGCGGGATTTTCCGATGGCACGCGTCGGGGCGGGCACTGGTCGCAGAACATGCAGCCGGAGGGCTGCCGCGCACGGTTCATCCCTACGATGCTTCTTGGGGGCAACTGCTTGACCGGACAGTCCAACCGGGCGCGCCCGCAACACCGATGGTGAAAGGTGCGCAGTGACCCACACGATGGTGGTCGATCCGATTCCCGTGGCGCTGTCACGGCGCCCGGACAATTCGTCGTTGGCGTTGTCATCCCCGCTCTCAATGAAGAGCGCGCCCTTGCCAGTGTGCTCGACGCGATCCCGAACTGGGTTGCCCTGGTGATCGTTGCCGATAACGGCTCGACCGACGGCACAGCCGCGGTTGCTCGAAGGTGCGGGGCGACGGTTGTGACCGAGCCCGTCCGCGGCTACGGGCGCGCCTGCCAGACGGCAGTTGCGGCATTGCCAGCCGCTGTCGATGTCGTCGTGTTTATCGACGGCGATGCCAGTGATGTGCCCGAGGAGATGGCCAAGCTGCTGCAGCCGTTAGCCGACGGCAGCGCTGATTTCGTCGTTGGCTCGCGCATGCTAGGTGCGCGCGAGCGCGGCGCGCTGACCCCGCAGCAGATTTTCGGCAATGGCCTTGCATGCTTGCTCATTCGGCTGATCTGGGGGCAGCGTTTTACCGATCTCGGCCCCTTCCGCGCCATCAGAGCCGAGACGCTCCGTGGTCTTGCCATGGCCGACCAGAACTACGGCTGGACGGTCGAAATGCAAATCAAAGCCGCCCAGCAAGGTGTGCGCTGTGTCGAGGTGCCCGTGAGCTACAGGCGCAGGATTGGCGTCTCGAAAGTGTCGGGCACGGTGCGGGGCGTCATCGGCGCGGGCACCAAGATCTTATACATCATCGGCCGGGAGGGGCTGCGGGACCTGCGCGCTCAGCGGTCTGTTGGCGCCGAGCGGAACACGACAGTTTGAACCCATTCAAGTCGACGACAGCACTCACAAGGTTTTTATGGCGATGCAAACGACCGCGACATCACAAGCCGACGCTCCAGCGAGGCTTGCTAAGTTCTCCGATCCCGCGTGGACCTCCAAATGCGAGCGCCGCGCCGTCGTACCTTTCGACGGCTTGGACACCCTTTGGTTCAACACCGGGACCCTGTGCAACATCGCGTGTACGAACTGTTATATCAAAAGCTCACCCAAAAACGACGCGCTTGTTTACCTGAGCCGGGCCGAAGTGCGCGACTTCCTGGATCAGGCAGGCGTTGCCCCCAAGCGCCCGACTGAGATCGCATTCACCGGTGGCGAGCCGTTCATGAACCCCGAGTTTATGAGCATGCTTAACGACAGTCTGGCGGCCGGATTTGCCGTGCTCGTTTTGACGAACGCCATGAAGCCGATGCAGCACCACCAGGACGCGCTGTTGGCGCTCAACGCGAAGCATCCCGGAAAGCTTTCCCTGCGCGTATCGATTGATCACTACGACGCAAAACTGCACGAGGACGTCCGTGGTCCCAGAACTTGGCAGCCAGCAATCGATGGCATCCATTGGCTCCTTACGAACCGCTTTGATGTGGCGCTCGCCGGGCGCAAGTTGTGGTCAGAAACGGACGCGGACTTGCGGTCTGGCTACGGCCGGATGCTCGCCGAATTGGGCCTTGCGATCGATGTGCAAAATCCTGCCCGACTGGTGCTGTTTCCTGAGATGGACGAGGCAGCCGACGTGCCCGAGATATCCCATGGCTGCTGGACCATACTGAACAAGAGCCCCGGTGATTTGATGTGTGCGAGTTCCCGCATGATCGTCAAACGCAAGGGTGAGGCAGCGCCCGTCGTGGTCTCCTGCACGCTGCTCCCCTACCAACCCGATTTCGAGATGGGTCGCATCCTGACCGAAGCTGCGCGCTCCGTGAGCCTCAATCATCGACATTGCGCACGGTTCTGTGTCATGGGAGGTGCCTCGTGCAGCGCAAAGTGAGTTCTGACATGCCCACGCTCAAACCCGATCTCTGCATCATTGGCGCTGGATCAGCCGGGCTATCGATTGCAGCGGGCGCTGCCCAGATGGGCGCCAAGGTCGTACTGATCGAAGCTCACAGGATGGGCGGCGATTGCCTCAACACGGGGTGCGTCCCGTCCAAATCGCTGCTGGCGGCCGCCAAGGTCGCCAAGATTGCTGCCGCCAAGGGTCGGTTCGGCATCACCACCTCGGGGCATACGGTCGATTTTACAGCGGTCCATGCCCACGTCCACGCCGTGATCGCGGGCATCGCACCCCACGATTCGGTTGAGCGGTTCGAGGGCCTCGGCTGCACTGTCATCCTTGATCGGGCCCGCTTTACTAGCCCAGACGAGGTCATCGCTGGCGGCCAGACCATCCGCGCGCGCCGGTTCGTCATAGCAACGGGCAGCCGGGCGGCCACGCCGCCGATCCCAGGTCTCAAGGACGTGCCGTTCTTCACCAACGAAAACATCTTTGACAACACAACGCTGCCCGACCACCTGATCATCATCGGTGCCGGGCCGATCGGGTGCGAGATGGCGCAGGCCCACCGTCGGCTCGGTGCGCGCGTCACGATGATTGATCGCGCGCAGCTGATGCCCAAGGATGATCCCGAAGCGGTTGATGTTGTTCGCCACCGCCTGCTCGCTGAGGGCATCGTGCTGCGGGAAGCGGCAAAGATTGTACGCGTTGAGAACATGCCAAGTGGTGTCCGCGTGGTGCTGGCGGCCGAGGGCACAGGCGAAACGGTCGTCGAGGGGTCGCACCTTCTGGTGGCGGCCGGGCGGCAGCCCAACGTCGAGGACATGGGCCTCGATACCGCCGGGGTCGCGTTCACGCCCCAGGGCATCACGGTTGATCGCAGCCTGCGCTCGACGAACCGACGCGTCTATGCGGCGGGCGACGTGGCCGGTGGCTATCAGTTCACGCATCTGGCGGGCTATCACGCGGGCATTGTCATCCGCAACGTGCTGTTTCGACTGCCAGCCAAAACCGACCTCTCGGCACTCCCGTGGGTGACGTACACCGACCCGGAGCTGGCGCACGTCGGGATGGATGAAGCGGCGGCGCGGGCAGCCCACGGAGATGCGGTCAAGGTTTTGCGCGCCGATTTCTCAGGAAACGACCGGGCTCAGGCGGAGGCCGAAACCGATGGGTTTTGTAAGGTCATCACCGGAAAAAGTGGCCGCATCCTGGGTGCTACGATCGTTGGGTCTCATGCAGGCGAATTGATCCTGCCCTGGGTGCTTGCGATCTCGCAAAAGCTCAAGATCGGCGCAATGGCTGGCCTCATCGCGCCCTACCCGACGCTGTCCGAGATCAGCAAGCGGGCCGCTGGCAGCTACTACACGCCGTCGTTGTTTTCACCTCGGACGCGCTCGATCGTCCGCTTTCTGGGATCATTCGGATGATGCTCAAACGCTATCTACCGGTTGGCGTTCTGCTCGCGTGCATCGCCACCGCTTATGCTTTTGGCTTGCATCGCTATCTGACCCTCGATGCCCTGCGCGATAACCGCGCGGCGTTGGCTGGCTTCGTGCAGTCGAACTATGCTGGTGCTGCTCTCGCTTACATGGGGCTCTATATTGTCGTGGTCGCGCTGTCGTTGCCTGCGGGCGCGGTGCTGACGCTTGCGGGGGGACTGCTGTTTGGCGTGCC
>JBBRKD010000024.1:0-10181 GCA_038218255.1 Hyphomicrobiales bacterium
AAAATTGTTACAGGCGGGCCAGAGCGGCAGGGATGTCTCAAGCCAGGCAATTCCTTCGCTGGTCCGGCCCGACATTTCCATGACGTGGGATACGGCGTGCAGGCCCCAGGCGTCGGTCGGCTCGAAGGCGACGGCGCGACGCCCCTGGGCCTCGGCTTCCTTGTAGTGCCCGAGTTCCTCAAGTCCGAACGCATGGCATCCGAGCAGAAAACCGTAACCGGGGTTGTCGTCTCGCCAGTGCGGGAGGGTCTGGGCCGAAATGGCGAGCATCCGCTCCGGCTGGCCGGTCATGAACCGCATACCATGGGCAGCTTTGGCGGCGAGAAAGTCGCGTGGTTCGCTCGCGAGATGCGTTTCAAGAACTGTCGCTGCCGATTGGAGTTTGCCAACAGCGGCAAACTGCGCGGATGACACCAGGGCGCGCTCGCTGGCTGACCCGTTTCCGACTTTCTTCAGCGCCGCTTGGGCTGCCACGGCGTGGAGGCCTGCAGCCGTCAAGGTTTCTTTGCGCCCTAAGAGGGCGCTGCCAATCGACCGCAATGCGAGGGACGATACGTGATCTGGATCGGCCGCCAGAGCGCGGTCCAAGCTGTCGCCGAGTGGGCGATGCGACGCAATGGCAAGCGTCGCCTCTTCAAAGGCCGCAATTACGACCGTAGAGCTTGTGGAATGGTGATGCCCGAAGCGATCTATCAGCATATTTCTCGTCCGTTGTGACTGCACGACAAGACCGTGTCCGTGTCCAGCTGATGAACCATGACGCTCTACGCGCTGGCATACTTCAACGACCAGCTGGCCAGCACATGAGCCCACCAATGCGCCAAGATTATGCTTTCGTCGGCTATTTTCGCGCAACGCCTTGGCGAAAAAATAGTTTTACTTCAGAGGGTTGCGTAGCTGCCGCAGGTTTTCGAACGCGCTGCGCTCACGCACGCCAGCGGACACATCACTCAACAGAACTGACCTGCGCTAACAACCCGCAACCCTACGACCTTTCAGTCATACGTCGGGTTGACCGAGACTGTTACACGCGGAGTGCATTTAGGGCTTAGCGGTCGTCGTAAGGAGAGCCGCAATTTTCCAAAAGCCCTTCGTTTGATGACAGATCACCTCGACCAGAAAGCGCAACCGATCCGGGCTTGCGGTTGATCCGATGACCAACGTCAACGGAACATGGATCATGGCCGTGCCGTCCGAGAGCGGTACGACAACAGCCTTGTCGAGCTCTGGCTCCACTCTCTAAATGTCGGATTGTTGAAACATCTGCATGCGCTCGATGAGCGCTTCCCGACCCCACACCGCCGTCCCATCTGAGACCCAGAGAAACTGCGGACTGTCAGACAACGTGTTGCGAACGGCTGCCAGGTCACGGTTGTTCTGGGCGGTTGCAAACGAGCGGTAGAGCGACAGGACGTCCTCCGCGGTGCCCGCCAAAGCCCGGTCAGCGGCTGCGGTCAAGAGCACGACCGCCACGAGCAGTGCGCGGATGCCGCTGGCGAAGGCTTGCATGGTGAGCGGCATCTTCTGATTGGACCTCAGCCTCACATATCCGGCATGGCCTTATCGAGCTGCCCGGTTTCAACAATGTCGGACGAGGTCAAGATCACCTCTTCAGGCCCCTTGTTTTCCCACCAGTGAGCATGGTTTGGGCCGAATTCTGCAGTCGTTTCACCCGCCTTGTGGAGGATCGGCACTGAGCAGAGCGCGCTATACTCAAAAATCTCGCCCTTCAAAACGTGCACGATGGAGGGGCGATCGTCGTGCTCATGCGTTGGAACCACCCCGCTGGCTGGAATTGTGAAATAACGGATGCGCAAGTTGAGATCTTTGATCCCGCGCCATCCCGCAAGAGGGACGACCGTCAACGTCTTCTTCGTCACGAGGTTGGCTTTGTGATCGCCAATGTCGCGAGGCTTGGTCACGACCTTATCGGCTGGACACTCGCCAGCTGACGACGATGAAATGCTTGCAAGAAGCGCCAGAGCGCTGACGGCCAGGCCTGCCATGTTGCGAGACTGCATGTTGTTTCAGCCTGTTGAAGATATGATGGATGCAAGCGCTGAGGATCGCACTGCCACCATCAGTCTGTCCAATAGACTTGGTGCATCAAACACGTGACGGCAGGGCATGGCGTCGCGACATCGACAGCAGCGTTTGCAGGGCGGAGCTCGACTACGACGCGCTTGAGAACCAGTGTGGGAACCAGTGATGACCGCGAACTTGTGGTTGCTTTCACTGGCACCGCGCTGACGCAAAACAGCGGTGGTGGCCGCTCGGCACGAGCCCGAGCCAAGCAACCCCACGCAGCCGACCTGAATGCATTTGGGACGACGACTGTAACAACGTCAGGTTAGGATGTTTCCTTGAAACCGTAATCGGGGACGCCTTGCTCGTTGCCGTAGTATTTGTAGGGCAGGAACTTGCCGCTCATGACGATCTTGACGCGATCACCTTTCGGGTTTGCCTCGCGCTCGAATTCAAAATTGAAGTCGATCGCCGACATGATGCCATCGCCGAATTCTTCTTCGATCAATGCCTTCCATGCTGGCCCGTTGACCATCACCATTTCATAGAACCGATAGAGCAGCGGATCGGTCGGCGGCATGGGTGTCCCGCCACCGCGATGGGGGACTTCATTCAGCATCGCCTCTTCACTATGGGAAAGTGCAAACAGCATGGCCGCCTTCTTGGCGAGCGGCTTGACGAGCTTCATCTGACCAAGCAGCGCGCCCACGATCAGCGTCGGTGCCATGCCCCCGATTTCATCGCAGATGTATTTCCACGTCCAGCCGTTCTCGCGTTTGATGTCCAAGATTTTCTCAGTCAGTTGTTCGCGACGCATGAGATGGCTCCGTTTGATGATCGAGGTTTGGCTACAGTCGGCGCAAAAAGAGCGGCCGGCGCTAGGCGGCGTCGGTGGTCGGTCGCGGGACCGCTACTGGCACCGACGGCCGCACGATCGGGGGATGCCGGGGATCGAACGTCGGGCCCATCCCGAGCGCCATATCTTTCGACCGCGTAACGAGAAAATCGATCATGTGATTGCGCAGTGGATAGTAGTTTGGGTGCTTGTGCATATCCGTCCGCGACCGGTTTTTCGGCAACGTATTCTCGACGATCTCGGCCACGCGGGCCTGCGGGCCGTTGGTCATCAGCAGAATTTTATCGGCGAGCAGCATGGCCTCGTCCACGTCGTGGGTGATCATAAACGTCGTCTGCTGGGTTTTGGCGCGCATCGCCAAGACCTCGTCCTGCAGGCTGCCGCGCGTGAGGGCATCGAGTGCGCTGAACGGCTCATCCATCAACAGGATCTTGGGCTCAATCGATAGCGCCCGGGCAATGCCGACACGCTGCCGCATCCCCCCCGACAGCTGCGACGGTTTCTTGTTCGCCGCGTGCTCAAGGTGGACGAGTGTCAGATATTTCGTTGCGTGTTCGCGGATCTTTGAGCGGGTCCAGTCGGGATAGCGCGACGACACTGCCAGCTCGATGTTTGCGAGCGCTGTCATCCACGGCATGAGGGCATGCCCCTGGAAGATCACAGCCCGATCGAGACTTGGCCCTTGCACGTGGGCACCATTGGCAATGATGAGGCCGTCGGATGCCGTGTCGAGGCCGGCCAGAATGTTGAGGATCGTCGATTTTCCGCAACCCGAATGACCGATCACGCAGAAGAATTCGCCCTCGGCGACATCAAACCACACGTTCTCAAAGACCGTCGTTGATCCCTTTCCAGACGGATCGGCAAAGCGCTTGGCGAGCCCTTGCACCGAAATGAACGCTTTGCTCATGAGATCGCTAATCCACGTAGGAGACGGCGCGCTGCACGCGGGCCATGAGCTGATCGAGGATCATGCCGACAACACCGATCAGCAGGATCGAATTGATCACATTCGTGATCGACAGGTTATTCCACTCGTTCCAGACAAAATAGCCAATCCCGGTTCCGCCCACCAGCATTTCTGCTGCGACAATAACAAGCCAAGCGATTCCGATCGATATGCGCATCCCCGTAACGATGGTGGGCGCAGCGGCCGGCAGGATCACCCGCCATGCTGTTCGCCCCGGAGACAGTTCAAGGGTTTTTGCGACGTTCACCCAGTCTTTTCGAACAGAAGCGACGCCGAACACCGTATTCAACAACATCGGCCAGATCGAGCAGATGAAAATAACGAACATTGCCGATAGCGCTGAGTCTTTGATCGTATACAGCGCGAGTGGCATCCAGGCGAGTGGTGAGATCGGCTTCAAGATCTGAATAAACGGATCGAGTGCCTTGCTCATCAGCGGCGACATTCCAATCAGAAAGCCCAGCGGAATGGCAACTGCGGCCGCCAGCGCATATCCGGTCAGCACGCGTGCGACCGAATACGCTAACTGGATGCCGATTCCTTTGTCGTTGGGTCCCTTGTCGTAAAAAGGATCTGACAACAGCTGCCACAGCTTCGCCCCGACTTCCAGCGGCCCGGGCATGGCCGATTTGCCGGTCGTTACGGACGCCCCCATCAGCTTGGCATATTCGGGATCGAGTTTTGCAACGCTTGCATTGCCACCGACCGCGACTTGCCACGCCAACAGGAGTACCGCCAGGAGGAGTGTGGAAACAATACCAGCCTTCACATTGAGGGACAGGTGCATGCGTTAGGATCTCTTGATTTTGAAGCTCGCGAGGTATTCTTCGGGCTTGGATGGATCGAACGCTTTCCCCATCACAGTGAAACCCTTTGTCAAGGTGGACGGCGGCGTCAAGCCGGCTTCCTTCATGAATTTGGTCGTGTCAGTTGCAAGATAAACGTCGGCTGCGATTTTTTGATAATCGACATCGCCCTTGATCTGACCCCAACGCTTCATTTGCGTCAGAATCCAGATGCCGAAGCTCTGCCAGGGGAAGGGGTCGAAGTTGACACGCTGTGGGTCTTTCTTGATCTCGCCCAGACCGTCCGCATAGGTGCCCGTCAGGATCTGTTCCAAAACGGTTTCAGGCTGGTTCAGGAAGTTCGCCGGCGCGATCGCCGTCGCGATCTGCTTGCGGTTTTCAGCCTTAGACGCAAACGCTGTGGCCTCAATGATTGCCTTCAACAACGCGGCGTAGGTATTGGGCTGCGAGGTAATGAATTCCTTCGACGCTGCAAATGCGCAGCAAGGGTGCCCATCCCAGAGCTCTTTCGACAGGATGTGGATGAAGCCGACGCCATCGAACACTGCGCGCTGGTTGAAGGGGTCGGGGCCCAGGAACCCGTCGATGTTATCGGCTTTGAGGTTGGCGACCATTTCAGGCGGCGGAACCGATCGAATTTGCACATCCACATCAGGATCAAGCCCGGCCTCGGCGAGGTAGTAGCGCAGCAAGTAGTTGTGCATCGAATAGTCGAACGGCACCGCAAACTTGAAGCCCTTCCACTGCTTGGGGTCGCGCTTATCTTTGTGCTTGAGCGACAGCGTGATGGCTTGCCCATTGATGTTTTCAACGGCTGGCATCACAAAGGGAACCGGGTTCGAGCCAACCCCCATGGAAATAGCGAGCGGCATCGGTGCCAGCATGTGTGCAGCGTCGTATTCCTTATTGATCGTCTTATCCCGGACGACCGCCCAGCCAGCCGTCTTGATCACCTCGACGTTGAGCCCTTGCTTTTCGTAAAAGCCGAGCGGCTTTGCCATGATGATCGGCGTTGCGCAGGTGATCGGAATGAACCCAATTTTCAAGTCTTTCTTTTCAGGGGGGCCGGCGGCTGCAAACACGTCAGTGGCGGTCGCGAGCGGAAAAACGGATGCGATCGCTGCATAGGCAGTGGACGCGCCGACTGCAGACAGGAACGTGCGACGCGCGACATCGTCTGGGAAGATCGAGCGTACGACGGCGGATTCCACGATGCGCCTCATTTGCGCGTCTTGAGACGCAACCGCGCTCTCATGCTCGGCTTGGTTGGCATGGTGTCCACATGAACACCCCGAGCGGCCCAGCTTGGCCTTGGGGTCGAACGGGTTATCGAACTGCGCCATCGGGTTCCTCATGAAAAAAGAGTGTCTTGCGATCTTGGTTAGCAAGCCCGATGCCAAGCCGCGGGCGAGGGTAATTTTCAATCCACACCAGACGGTTAGGTCTTTCACGGACAGGCCAGGGGTGCTACGATATTTCGTCAGCAACGAAATATCGTGATCAAAGTGCGAAAAGTCGTAACCCTGCCCGACCCGCTTGAAGTCGCCCCTGGACTCCTGGGGTTGGCGTTCGAGTATGCCCACGAAGCTGCAATCGTCATCGATCCGGCCGCTGATATCATCGTTGATGCGAACGCGCGCGCGGCCGCGCTGCTGGGGTATGAGCGCGCCGACTTGCGCAAGCTGCGCGCCAGTGCCCTTCATCCAGCCCAACTGCCAACCTTGATTGTCTTCAGCCAGGCGGTCATGCAGCTTGGCCGCCATTGGACGCAGAGCTTGTCCCCCCAACACGCCCAGGGCCATCTCTTGAGCGTGGAATACACCGCCACCGCCCTCCCGGCTCCGACAGGCACGTGGCTGCTCGTCACTCTTCAGGATATCAGCCAGCGCCAACAGCGCCTCGTAACCCAGGAAGCTGATCTCTTCATGCGGAGCGGTTTGTCGGAATGGCAGCGGGTCGAGCGCTATTTTCAGGACATCGAGCGTGAAAATCGGCTCATCCTGCGCGCGGCTGGCGATGGCATTTACGGCGTAAACGCTGACGGCATTACGACGTTCGTGAACCCGGCCGCCGAGCGCATGCTGGG
The DNA here is from genome assembly GCA_038218255.1 of Hyphomicrobiales bacterium. Classification (GTDB taxonomy): domain Bacteria; phylum Pseudomonadota; class Alphaproteobacteria; order Rhizobiales; family Hyphomicrobiaceae; genus JANXVY01. The sequence continues at coordinate 6,744 of JBBRKD010000024.1, forward strand.
ATGGAAGGCGGCTGAGATCGTCGGAAAGGAAATGCATGCAACGGTGCACCACACCCACGCCGATGGTACGCGTTACCCCAACGACGATTGCCCGATCTATGGTGCCTTCCGTGACGGCGCGGTGCATCAGGTCGACAACGAAGTCTTCTGGCGAAAGGACGGCAAACCGTTGCACGTCGAATATACGTCTTCGCCCGTCCGCGACGAAGGGCGCCTGATCGGGGCTGTCATCGTTTTTCGCGACATCACGGAACGGCGCGAGACGAATGAAAAACTGCGCTCAGCCTTGGCAGAGGTTGATCTCCTGCGCGAAAAACTCGAGCGCGAAAACGAATATCTGCAGGATGAAATCCGTAGCGGCACCCTCCATCGCGGCATCATCGGCCAGAGTGCTGCCATCCAGAAAATTGTCAGCCAGATCGAGCTCGTCGCGCAGACGGACGCAACCGTGCTGATCACCGGTGAATCGGGCACTGGCAAGGAGTTGATTGCGCGTGCGATCCATCAAGCGAGCCGCCGCTCCAGCCGACCGCTGATCCGCGTCAACTGTGCAGCTATTCCGCGCGAACTGTTTGAGAGCGAGTTCTTTGGCCACGCCAAGGGGTCCTTCACCAGCGCAATCCGCGACCGGGTGGGCCGCTTTGAGCTGGCGGACGGCGCAACCTTATTCCTTGATGAAGTGGGGGAGATCCCGCTCGAACTTCAGGGCAAACTGCTGCGGGTTTTGCAGGAAAAGCAGTTCGAGCGCGTCGGCGACGAACACACCCGCAACGTCGATGTGCGCATTTTGGCCGCGACGAACCGCACCTTGAAGAGCGACGTGAAGGCTGGCCGCTTTCGCGAAGACCTCTACTATCGGTTGGACGTTTTTCCCATCGAATCCGCCCCCTTGCGTGAGCGCCCCGATGATATTGCCCCCTTGGCGCAGCATGCCCTCGAGGGTGTCATCGCGAAGTTGAACATCCCCAAAATCCGGCTGACCACCTCAGACATCGACCGCTTGCTGCGCTACGACTGGCCAGGCAACGTGCGCGAGCTTGAAAACGTCATCGAGCGCGCGGCCATTCTCGCCTCTAATGGCCGCCTCCGCATCAACCTGCCCGTGCTTGAGCCGCGTGACCGCATGACCAAAACTAAGGTGGCCAGTGCAACGGTTGCGACCATCATCACGGAAGCCGAGCGCCGCAATCGTGACCGCGACAACATTCTAGCCGCGCTTAGGCTCACCGGCGGCAAAATTTTCGGTTCTGACGGTGCCGGTGAATTGCTGGGACTGCCGCCCACGACGCTGATCTCACGGATGACATCGCTTGGCATTCAACGGCCGAGGGCCAAGTCGGATACAGCGTCTTGACTGCGGAACGCGCGGTCAGGCGCTGGTCGCCGTTCACCTCGATGTTCATCACGTGCCATATCGGAGCGCGCGGACAGATCGTGCTGGCCACGAGTTCGTGAGGCCAAATCACCGGGTTGGACCCAGGGGAATTGGCCTTATGCCGCAGCCTCAGCCTTTGCCGCGACCGCGTCGTAGTTGAGGACGGGTGCGAGCCAGCGTTCGGCGGTTTCAACGGTCCAGCCTTTGCGGCGCGCGTAGTCTTCGACCTGATCGCGCTCGACCTTGCCGACGCCGAAATAGTGGCTGTCTGGATGGGCGAAGTAGAGCCCCGAGACCGCAGAGCCGGGCCACATGGCATAGCTTTCGGTGAGCGTGATGCCGGTCTCAGCTTCGGTATTCATCAAGGTCCAGAGTGTCGCTTTCTCGGTGTGGTCGGGCTGCGCTGGATAGCCAGGTGCCGGGCGGATGCCGCGATAGCGCTCAAGGATCAGATCGTCTGGCGCGAGCGCCTCTTCGGGCGCAAAGCCCCACAGTTCGCGCCGTACGCGCTGGTGCATCCGCTCAGCGAACGCTTCTGCCAAGCGGTCGGCGAGCGCCTTGACCATGATGCGGTTATAGTCGTCGGTTTTGGCGATGTACTTTTCAATTGCTTCATCTTCGCCATGACCGGTGGTGACGGCAAAGCCGCCGATAAAGTCGGCGATCCCCGTGTCTTTAGGCGCAATGAAGTCAGCGAGCGCTGTGTGCGAGCGGTCGCGGGAGGGGTCGCGCGCGATCTGCTGGCGCAACGTGTGCAGCGTGGCGATCTGCGTTTTGCGGCTGTCGTCTGAATATACTTCGATGTCGTCGCCCATACTGTTGGCTGGCCAGAATCCGACGACGGCATGCGCCGTCAGCCATTTTTCGCGCACCATCCGATCAAGCAGAGCGCGCGCATCTGCAAACAGCTTCTTGGCTTCGGGGCCCACCACGTTGTCGTCGAGGATGGCCGGATAACGCCCGATTAATTCCCACGTCTGGAAAAACGGCGTCCAGTCAATATAGGGCACAAGTTCGGCGAGATCGTAGTTTTTGAAGGCGCGCAGGCCGGTAAAGCTCGGCTTGACCGGGGCCGTTTTCCAATCGGCCTTGAAGCGGTTGGCGCGCGCCGTTGTCAGCGTGATGCGGTTCTTCTTGGCTTCGTTGCGCAGATGGGCCTCTCGCACCTTGATGTAGTCGGCTTTGATGTCGGCGACATACTGAGGCTCGTCGGTCTCCGACAGCAGCTTTGAGACGACGCCGACAGCGCGCGAAGCGTCCGTCACATAGATAACCTGACCCTTGGTATAGTTCGGGCTGATCTTGACGGCTGTGTGCACGCGGCTCGTCGTCGCCCCGCCGATGAGCAGCGGTACGTGGAAGTTCAGCCGCTCCATTTCGGCGGCGAGGAAGCACATTTCGTCGAGCGATGGCGTGATGAGGCCCGAAAGCCCGATGATGTCGACGTCGTGCGTTTTGGCGGCTTCCAGAATTTTGGACGCGGGTACCATGACGCCCAGGTCGATCACTTCGTAGTTGTTGCACTGGAGCACAACGCCGACGATGTTCTTGCCGATGTCGTGGACATCGCCCTTGACGGTCGCCATGAGGACTTTGCCGGCCGCTGGTTTCTGATCGAGGCCCGATGCTTTCTTTTCAGCTTCGAGATAGGGTTGCAGATACGCGACAGCTTGCTTCATCACGCGGGCCGATTTGACGACCTGTGGCAGGAACATTTTCCCAGCGCCAAACAGATCGCCGACGACGTTCATGCCAGCCATCAGCGGGCCTTCGATCACGTGCAGCGGCTTATCCGCCTGCTGGCGGGCTTCTTCCGTGTCGAGCTCGATGAACTCGGTGATGCCATGGACGAGGCTGTGGGTCAGGCGATCACCGACGGGCGTGTCGCGCCATTTGAGGTCTTTTTCAACCTTCTTGGCGCCATCACCCTTGAACTTGGCTGCAGCCTCTAGCAAACGGTCGGTCGCGTCGGCCCGCTTGTTGAGGATGACGTCCTCGCAAAGCTCGCGCAGTTCAACTGGAATATCGTCGTAGATCGTGAGCTGGCCCGCGTTCACGATGCC
>JBBRKD010000025.1:0-10058 GCA_038218255.1 Hyphomicrobiales bacterium
ATGCTAACGAAAGTTGGTCGGTTGACCCAAGGAGACCCCATGCGCGCCTTGGCCGCCTCGATCGCAGCGCTGACGACCGCTCTCATGGCAGTCCCGGCCCCGTCGTCGGCCGGGCCTGCCCTCCTGTTCGACGCAGCAAACGGGCAGGTGCTCTATGCCGAAGACCCCGACGACAGTTGGTATCCAGCCTCCCTGACAAAAATCATGACGGCCTATCTGGCGTTCGAGGCCGTCAAAACCGGCAAACTCACGCTTGATCAGAAAATTCCCGTCAGCGAGGCCGCCAACCTCCAGCCGCCGAGCAAAGTCGGCCTTCCCGTCGGCGGCGAACTGCAGGTCGAATTGGCGCTTCAAGCGCTCGTCGTGAAATCGGCCAACGACGTTGCCGTGATGCTCGCCGAAGCGATCTCGGGCAGCGAAGCCGCCTTCATCGTCAAAATGAACGAGACGGCGAAGCGCCTGGGCATGAGCCGCACGAATTTCGTCAATCCCAATGGCTTGCCAGCGCCCGATCAGGCAACAACGGCGCGCGATCTGGCCAAGCTCTCGCGCGCCGTGATCAAAGAGTATCCCGAATTTGCCCACCTTTGGGTGATGCCCGAGATGCGGATCGGCAAGATCAGGTTGACGACGCACAATGCGCTGCTGCGCACGTTCGAGGGCGCGGACGGGATCAAGACCGGCTTCACCTGCGATTCAGGGTTCAACGTCGTGGCCAGCGCCACGCGCGACAATCGCCGCCTCGTCGCCGTCGTGTTGGGTGAGCCTGACGGCACCTCTCGCGCGATCCGGGCGGCGAGCCTGCTGGAGCACGGGTTCGGGCTGCAAGGGTGGAAAACACTGTTCAATTCGACGACGATCGACAACCTGTCGATGTCTAAAGACCTGAAAACGCTCGTGAGTATGCGGACGGCCGTCACGTCCTGGTCGTGCGGCAACCGCCCCAAGCGCATCAATATCGCCAAGAAATCGACCAAGGTCGCCGAGATCAAGGCCAAGGTCGCAGAGGTGAAATCAAAGGCGAAGGCCGCGCAAAGCCAAGCGGCAGCCGCCAAGCCCCCAGTTCCGAAAGAGAATTGAGTGCCGAAAGTGAACTGAGGCTTAAACCAGCAACTCAAGTTTGCGATTGTTGCTTGGGCAGCCGGGGACCTCGCCCGCTCCGTCCTGAGGGAGCCTGGGTGCTTGCGGAACGGGGTCACGGTCGGGCCGGGGCGGTTCGATGATGACACCCGGCGGAGACGGCTTTGTCGGCGGATCAAGTGCGCGTGCAGCTCCAGCAAAGCCGATGGCGGCCAAAAACGACACCATGACGAGGCCTGTCGAGCGGGCAAATACCGGCAAGCGAGTGTGAGCACGCAAATCACCGACGCGCTTTGCACGCGGGCCTAAACCACCTGGGCCAATACCACCTGGGCCAATTTGAGACATCAGGACGTCTCCTGTTTCACACGTGGGCACGCAGTCGTGCCGTTCCCCGGTTGTAGCAGACCGACGCACAACGCCAATCCCGTTTGGACGCGGGCGCGACATTGCGCGGCATGGGCCGACCCGCTGTCGTCCGTGACCGGACGACTTGGCGTTAAACTTGCTTTCATCCGTCCATGACAGCCAGACGTGGCACCGCGCCGCTCGTCGGAAACGCTTGATTAAGGTCGAGGACACTAGAATGACGCGCGTATGGCAAGCCGACGAAGATCCAACGCCCACCCGCAAGGATGTCGATGTGATGGCAGCCGTGCTGGAAGGCCGCCACGGCCTGTTTGCAGCCGACGTGGCGGAGTTTTTCTCGGATTTGCATGGCGTGAACGGTGATGCGGGTCGCAGTTGGGCGTGGGCGGGCGTCGCGCAAAAGGTGCGCATACGTGAGCGCGCGCGTCTCACCGGAGCCGGTTTGCGTGCCCCAAGCTGATGATGCGACACGGGCCCACGCGCGGAGCGCCACAGACATGACGGCAATCGACCGGGTCGCGACACGGGAGGCGGTTTCGACGGTCTCCGCCGCGCGGACGGGCGTCCGCGAGCTTCTGACGGGAGCGAGTGAGCGCACGCAGGCGCAACGCGACGCGGTGGTCGTGTTTCTGGTGCGCTGCGCGTCGGCAGCCCTTCTCTATGTGATGCAGGTCGCGCTCGCCCGCTGGATGGGCTCGGCCGAGTATGGCGTTTACGTTGCCGTCTGGACTGGGATCCTCCTACTCGGCGGCATCGCGCATCTGGGGCTCAATCTCGGCATCATCCGCCTCATACCGACACTGCGTGAAACAGGTGACGTGGCGGGCGTACGCGGGTTGATGTGGGGGGCGCGGGCGTTCGCGTTTTCCGCTGGCACCGTGATGGCGGCGTTGGCGTTCACAGCACTTTTTGTGTTCGCAGACGGCATCGGCCGGTCGTACGGCCCCGCCGCCATGCTCGCGCTTGCCTGTCTGCCACTGTTCGTACTCACCGACGTGCAGGATGGCATCGGGCGCGGCAACGGTTGGATGGCCGCAGCGTTGATCCCGCCGTATATCGTGCGCCCGCTTCTGATTTTATTGGCGATGGCGACAGCCTATGCGTGGGGCGCGCCGATGGTTGCGACCACAGCGGCGGTGGCAGCCGTATGTGCAACGTGGGCCACGGGCTTGGCCCAAGCGCTGTGGTTGAACGCAAAGATCGCAACGCGGTACGGCACGGGGCATGGGTCCTATCGACCACGCGTGTGGCTCGCATCCTCGCTGCCGCTGCTCGCCATTTCGAGCGCCGAAATCCTGCTCCAGAACACCGATGTCCTGGTGCTGTCACGGTTCGCCACCTCGACCGACGTCGCGATCTATTTCGCGGCCGGCAAGACGATGAGCTTGATCATGTTCGTCCACTACGCGGTGGGGAGCGCGATGGCCAATCGGTTCGCGAGCTTCAAGGCGCGTGGCGATGGCGACGGGCTCAAAGCCTGCGTGCGCGACGCGGTAAACTGGACGTTCTGGCCGTCTCTCGTGGCCGCCGTGCTGATCTTGGCCATGGGCAAGCCCCTGCTGGCGCTGTTTGGCCCGCAGTTCGTAGCGGGCTATCCCGTTATGGCGATCCTGGTGGTGGGGTTCCTGACCCGGTCCGCCATGGGGCCAGCCGAGTTCCTGCTCAACATGCAGGGCGAGCAGCGGCTGTGCGCGCTGGTGATGATGGGAGCTGCCGTGCTGAACATCGTGCTGAACCTGATGCTGGTGCCATCATACGGCATCACGGGCGCTGCCACTGCCACGGCGATCTCGCTCATGACGGCCGCCCTCTTGAACGCCTCCGTCGCGAAACACAAACTCGGCCTCGACGTCGCGATCTGGCGCAATCTTAGGGTGCGATGATTGGGATGGGAGGCGTGCCATACATCGAAGCCGTTGAAGGATTTTTTGAAGTCTTTCAAATGGAGCGAGCCGTCGAAACCGAACGGCTCAAGGCTTTATCGAGTGCCCTTGATGCCCTGGCCCTTGCCTACACCGGTGGGACGGATGAAGCCTTAGACGAACGCCAATGGCCAGAACCGCCGGTTCTAAACAGTTATGAACACATGCGAGCGGTCGCGGCGAAATCTTTCCCGTCATTTGGCTTCTATCCGGTCACAACGCCGGACGAAAATTTCGGTCAAGAGACGACCGCAGGTGATGCCATTGATGATTTGGCCGACATCGCGAACGACCTTGAAGTGGTCGTCTGGCGGTGGAAGTCGACGTCCGCGAGGGACGCCGAATGGCATTTCCGTTTTGGGTATGTTTCGCATTGGGGTCGCCATTTGCGCGACCTCCAAAGTTACGTCCACTATCAATTGTTCGAACGCTAATTTTGACATGGGCATCGGATACCTGCGAAGTCGCGCGATCCGCCCGATCCAACTGATACCGTGGCGGCCCAGTTACGCCCTGCAAATCGGACAAGCTGGTGGGTCTGGGAGGCTGCGCTCCCCAGTGGGGCGCGGGGCGAGCCCCGCTCGCGGAGCGCGCGCGTGATTAGGTGGAGCTCACAGCTGCGAGCCAAGAACCAGCGTCCAGAACGACTTGAACTCGGTGCGGGGTTCTTGGACGAGCGCGATGCCCATATAGTCGGCGTCCGCCAGCAATAGGTTCTTGTTATGGCCGGGGCTGTCTTTCCAGCCCTTCATGACTTCGCCGAAATCCACCTGCCCGGTGCCGACGTTTTCAGCCGCCAGCCGTGCCTTGAAGCCCGCGCGTTTCACGCGGTCCCACGGGTTTGACCCGTCCGAGCCATAATGCGAGATGCGGTCCCATTTGGCGAGATCGCGCGAATGATTTTTGGCAGCCGCCGTCAGTTCCGTGTTGAGCTTGACCGGCTTCAAGCCGTGCTCGGCGCGGTATTGATTGATGATATCGCGGGCAAACGTCGGATCGAGGTTTGTGGTGGAATAGTCGCGATCAGCGAGCGATCCAGATGGCGCTTTCTCGAACGTCCCCTTGGGAGCCTTGTCGGAGCCCAGGCTTGCAACCTGCGGGTTGGGCTTGGCAAACGCTGCAGCACCGGGCGAAGCCGCTATCGGGCCACGGGGCACCGACGTATCGCCACCCAGCGACGTATCGGGTTTCTGGCGCTTGACCTGAGAAGACGGTGGGGGGCTGTCGTTGAACCCTGACGAGATGTTCCCAGAGCCAACGGCGCAGGCGGCCAGAGACAACGCAAGACCTGCCGAAAAAGCAACACGATACACGAGGTTTACTCCGCCTTCATACGCGCGGTGACACATTGAAATGACAGCATCGCCTGAACCCCTTAACCGCACGTTAAAGATACCCGCGACGGAGCAGTTGTTCTTAAACGACGACAATCAAAGGTAGAAGCGCTGCCAATCGAGATGTGGTCCCAACGTGTCGCCCGATACCGCAAGATACCGCGCGACAAACAGGGCGCGAGTTTGTCACGCGCGCGGCGAAAGGCTGGCGGATGGCTAGGAATTGCAACGGATTTCCAGCACTGTCTACGCACGGATACTCAAGTGATTCGCGCTGGCACGGCTTCGTGCGGCGTCCCCCGGGAGACGGCTTTGATGGCGCATGCTGCCACCGCAACCTCGCATCACACGCCGCCTGTCATGGGTCGGGCCGTCCTCTCTCCCTTGGCGCGCCTCGTGCTGATGCGTGTGGCGTGTGCCGGCGGGGCCACACGGGCGGAGATCGCGCGCGATTTGCGGGCCATGGCTGGCGGCCAGGCTCAGGCGGCAGCGTGGCGGGCGCAAACCGACCGCGAAGCCGGAGATCTGATGGCGCTCGGCCTCGCGGTTGAGGTGCGCGCGCGGCTGCGACCGACGGTGGCTGGCGAAGCCTACACAACGGACGTGGTTGGCGCACCGTTCGCTCAGACGACCACATGGCTCGAGCTGCGCGATGGCCCGCTGACGGCGATGGCGCTGCGGCTGCAACCAGACGATAGATCGATCCTGAAGGCACTCGCCAATCCCGATGCCCTGCGCGCGCTCATTGTCCAATCGGCCTATGGCTTGGGCGATGGCAAGCCGATGTCGCTGTCAAAGCTCAGGGCGCAGCTCGCCGTGCGGGCACTCGAGCGCGCCTTTGGCAATCAGATCAAAAGCGGGATCGGCTCAGGTTCGGGGCTCGCCTCAAAGCCGAGCCGGGTTCTGGCAGGGCAATTGTCTCGCACGCCGCGCGACTACGGCAGCGACGGGCGTCTGATTGCAGCGCTGGCCGCCGAACACCTCAACACCGCGACGGGCGAAGCCGAGGCATTGCGCATCGCGCTGCTGACCCGCCACTTTGACGTCCTGATCGGTGAGCACCAGCGCCCGGCGGCGGCCGTGCCTGTCAAAGCGATGCCCGTGCAACCTGTTGCCAACGATATCGGCCGGGCCGCCGAGCGCCCCCTGCCGTCTGCGAGGCCCGATCTGCCGGGCTTCATCCGTGAGGTCCGCAAAGCGGCGTTGAAGCGGGCGGATGGCTGGCCGGGCAACCGCAAGGCATTCATTTCTCACGTCTGGCAGGAGATTAAAGCGGCCCACCCCGCGTGGGCGCTGTCCGAGATTGAATTCAAAGGCATGTTGGCCGAGGCGCACCGCACGGGTGGGCTGGTGCTCGCCAACGCCGACCTTAAAGACAAAAAGCACATGCAAGAGTTTGAGTTGAGCGCGATTCAGTACAAGAACACCGTCTGGCATTTCGTGCGCGTCGAAGAAGCGTAGGCATTCCCTTAAGTCCAGTCCGCTTACATTTGAATGGCCGCAACGTCCGCCCGGAGACCCGAGTTTGATGAGAGATAGCGCGCCACACGGCTCGGCCGGAGACGGCCTTGCATCGGCCTTTGAGCATTCCATCACCTGGGAAGACGATATCTGGCGCGCCGATCCGGTCGACGTGGAGACGGTGCATGCCAAGGCGCGTGCGAAATTCTCAGCGCTGTTGAGTGAAATCACCGGCACCCCCTCAGGTGGAGAGAAAAAAGCCAGCACGAAAGCTCGCCGTGGCACACCGGTTCAAGCCCGCATTCTGCTGTTCCACGGCCAGTCGGGAGCTGGCAAAACGCACCTGATCCGCGCCCTGCGCACCGGCAGCCACCGCTCGCAAAACGCCTATTTCGGCTACGCGCAGATGACGCCGGATATCGGCAACTATGCCGACTATTACCTGCGCCGCCTCGTTCACTCTCTGGAAAAGCCCTACGATCCCGATGAGCCGGGCGAAACCGGCCTCGCCCGCCTGACCAACCATTTGGTCGAAGGGTCGGGCGCGCTCAATCCGCACGATCTCGAAACGCTACGCGAAGCGGCCCTCGATGAGGACGCGCTCGCCCGCCTCGTGCTGCGTCTGGCCGACGACATCGTCTCGAGTTCCAAATTCGCAGGCCAAGAACTCGACATCAATATCGTGCGCGCGTTACTATACCTCCAGCGCGCCGACCCCCGCATCGACCAGCGCGTGCGCCAGTATCTGCATGGCCGCCAGTTGACGCCGCTGGCCCATCAGGCGGTGGCCGCCCTCGACCCCAACACCGGCGAAGACCGCTCGTTTGAGATCATCGCAGCCCTTGGCGCTCTGATCTGGACGGTGGATCGCGCAGCCCTCGTGTTCTGCATCGATCAGGTCGAAGACCTCCGCTTTTTCGACGACGCCGAGGATCGCTTTCAGCGTGCCGTCCGCGACCTGATCCAGATCACCAACCGCGTGACCACGTCGATCGTCATCATCTCGGTGCTTGAAGATTTCTACGGCCAGGTCCGCAGCGTGCTGGCTCAATCCTACATCGACCGCATCGAGAAAGCAGGCCCCGTTGGCTTGTTGGAAAGCCGCACGTCCCAGGAAGCCCGCCTGATCATCTCAAAGCGCCTAGAGCACGAGGCGGCGATCCACGCAGACGGGGCAAGCTATGCCGACCCGTCGGCATTTTTCGAGCCGCAGTTCTTTGAAGAATTCGGTGGCCTCTCGACCCGCCGCCTGTTGGAACACGCCCAAATCCGGCTGCGGTCGAAGACGACTGAAAGCTCCGATGAGCCGCAGCCCGAGCAGCCATCCTGGATGAGCCAGCTTGGCAGTACGCTGGCGAGCGCCTTGGGCTTTCCCGATCAGGCAGCGATGCCCGACCCGTTTGCGGCGATCGATTATCGCGAGGCGTGGGAGCGCTTCCAGTCGGCGTCGGAAGCCGAGATGCCGTCCGACGATGGCGAATTGCTCGATGTCCTAACCGCAGCCCTCAATCTCGCGCGCACCGAATGGGGCGCGGCGGTCGATGTAAACATCAAGCGGCTTGAGCTTGGCGACCAGTTGCCAGCCTTCGACGTCCACATCCAGCACAAGGCCGGGCTGTCGAGTGAAACGCGCATTTTCCTGTGCAACCGTCCAACCCAGGGCGGTGGTTTGAAGCGCCAGCTCGACAAGGTCTTGCAGTCAGTCGGCAGCAAGAGCTGCATCATGCTGCGCGCATCCGATTTTCCCCCGCCGAGCAAGAACCAGACCGGGCAGGCAATGGGCAAGTTCCGCACCGCAGGCGGTCGCAACGTGCTGGTCACGATCCCTGAGTGGGAGCGGATGATCACCGTCCACCAGTTCTACGCCGACCACCGTCAAGACCCAGGATTCGCAGCCTGGTTTGAGACCGCCAAGCTGCTCTCAAACGTCCACGCTGTGAGCCGCATCCTGCGGTTGGAAAGCCTGATCCGGCCATCGACACCGCTCGCCACAATGGCCAGCCGCAGCAATGCCTCCGAGCCGATGCCGGTCGACGGCGACAATCTCGCAGCGCTCGGCACTTTGGCGGCGGCCAAGCTAGCGTCTGACGGCAGCTTGCCCGTCGCGTTGCCAGCCAATGATGACGAGGTGCCGATTTCGGTGCTTCTCGACGAATCCGGGTCCGATGGATCAAGCATCATCGCAGGCCGCGATGCTGGCGGCCGGGGCAAGAAGATTACGCTCAACAAAAGTGTTTTGAAGCGCCACACGGCGGTGCTTGGCGGATCGGGCTCGGGCAAGACGACGCTCGCATTGTCAATCATCGAGCAATTGCTGCAGCAGGGCATCCCCGCGATCCTCATCGACCGCAAGGGCGATCTGGCAAGCTACGCGAACCCCGACGTCTGGCGGATGAACGATAGCGAAGTCAGCGAACGGCGCGGTGAACGCGAGAAGCTGTCGGACGCAATCGATGTGGCGGTCTATACGCCGGGGCGTTCCTCTGGCCGCCCGATCTCGATCACACTGCTGCCGCGCGGGATCAACGAGCTGCCCGACCATGAGCAGCAGCTGCTGGCCAACCTGTCAGCCGCAGCACTCGGCGACATGCTGCACCTGGGCAATTCGGCAAGCCATCAGAAGATTTCCGGTACGCTCTCGGTTGCGCTCCGCATTTTAGGGATGCGAAGCCGCGCGGAGGTGACACTCGGCGACCTCATCAATCTGCTGGAGGACGAAGACCCCGATCTGACCGACCTGACGCAGCGGATGGACCCGTCGGGCCGCTTCCGCCGCGATCTCGTGGCGCAGTTAGATAGCCTTCGCCTGCGCAATGCGTCGCTGTTTGAGCCCGGCGGCGAAACCTTGAACATGGAGAGCCTGCTCGGCATCGGCCCGCACGCGCGCGAGGGGCGCACACGGCTGTCGATCGTCTACACGGGCTTCTTGGGCGATAATGAGAACATCCTGTTCTGGGTGTCGCAGTTCCTGTCGGAAGCCTTAAGGTTCTGTCAGCGCAATCCCAACGATGAACTGCAAGCCGTCGTCATGTTCGACGAGGCCGACCTCTACATCCCGGCCAACTCAAAGCCGGCGACTGCCGAGCCGTTGCAGAGCCTGTTGAAGCGCGCCCGGTCGGCGGGCCTCGGCATCATGCTGGCGACGCAATCGCCGGGCGACCTCGATTATAAGTCGCGCGACCAGATTACGAGCTGGTTCATCGGCCGCGTGCGCGAGGACACGGCGCTCAAGAAATTGAAAGCGGCGTTCCAGTCCGACAGCGGCCTCGATGCGACGGCAGTGCTGCCCCAGCAGACGGTTGGCGAATTCCACCTCGTGCAGGAAGGGCTAGTCCGCGCGATGAAAGCACAGCGTTCGCTGATCAATGCCGAGCAGGTGCCGTTTGATCGCATTGAGCAGCTGGCCAGCAACTCCAAGGGCCAGGACGAACGCCAGCTGCGGTTGTTCGATCTCAAATGACCCAAGCGCGCGCCCGCAAAGGGCCTGCCGAGTGCGTTATATTTAGGCAACAAAGCGCGCATCGCGTTGCGATTTGGAGACCTGCGCGATGTGGAAATAAAAGTTTTCCACAGCCAAAAACGTCGACGCATGATCGCAATTTTGCTGCGGGAAAACCTAAAAAAAGCATGTTTTATCAGTCTGTTAAAGATTGATCGTCGTTCATTGCATTCAAGGCAACCTTGAATTGAACCTTGTATTTCTGAATCGCGAACGAGAACAAAAAGAATGCTGCATTATAGACGTGTCAAGCGCGAAAATTAGTCGTATTGTGGTCATACCCCGGGATGCGAGACCGGGTACGGTGCGGTGTAGGGGGCTACATCCACCGGCTTGTGCGGTACGCGAAAGGTACCCGGTGTCTCTGTTGCGGGGTTGAGTGTCATGGTAGCG
>JBBRKD010000026.1:0-9876 GCA_038218255.1 Hyphomicrobiales bacterium
AACGGCCGCAGAAATTCAAACGCCTACAGGCGACACAAAACGCAAAGAGGCGAACTGGCGGGCAAGATTGCGAGTTGCGAACTGCATCGCAATGACAGTGCAGTGTGTGGCGGCACGCTCAGCGAGCGTTGGGATGTAGACAGCTGATCCGTGTAGGCCCGACCGTCGGCGCATTCGGTTAATAATGTATTAAAGGAAAAATTCCGGATATACCGACGATGGAGAATGAGTGTTTCCATTCTGAGCGAAGATGATAATTGCCGATGGGAGAAAAATGGAGATTAAATTTTATAACCGAAAGCTTATGGGTTTTTATGAAGTTTTGCGGGGTTTCTTGGCAATTTGAGTCGTGGGTTTAAAACGTTTGACCGTATCTCGGCAAAAAACTGTTATCGGACAGCGTGCCCTGTGTGCCCGGTGTGACACACTCACGAGCCCGATCGTGAACCGTGCCGCGATTGCCACACGCCGTTACAATCGTATTTTCAACGACGTCGGATGAGCAGGTCACTCTGGAAATTGGCCAGCCAAAAGCGACCAAACCAAAAGTTTTCATCGCCACAGCACCGAAAACCGGTTTCGAATTCATGGTCGTAGGACGTCGAGTTGACCGGATCGGGGTCCCAGCGACCCTCTCACGCATTGCAACAGCGGCGCGCGTCCTTGGATGCTCGGCATGGCGTCGCCGAACGGTTTGGGTTTTGCCGACCGGCCGCCGACTGGCCGCCGACAGGGGCCTTGAGCTCGGACGCGACGATGTCTTGCCCTTCGGCGAACGATGTTACAATGGCGACGCGGCTGCCGACATGGACCGGCGCCAGGGGGATTGCCCTAGTGCGCCACCGCATGAGCGACGATCTCGGTTCGCGATCTGCTGGTTTGAAGCCGTTCAGCACCATCGCTGCGAGCGTCCAGAGCTACATCCCGCCGCTTGAATACGTCGACAAAATTGGCCACACCCGCCTGACCATCGACGCTCGTCCGATCCGAGCGCCGTGCTCGCAGACCGATGATGGGCCATCGGAGAGCACGAACACCCAGCGCCAACGTCTGCGTCACAAACAATGACGCTGGCGTCCGGCCTAGTCAGTCTTCAAGAGATCACCCATGACCGTCACGACGCAACGCAGCCAGCCGGAGATCGATCATTCGACGCACCGTTTCGAAACGGACATTCTCGCCGGATTGGGCCAGCCGCAAAAATCAATCCCTTGCCAATATTTCTATGATGAAGCAGGCAGCCTGCTATTTGAACAAATCACGGAACTGCCGGAATATTATCCAACACGTGCCGAACTTTCGATTTTGAAGTCGTGCGCCAGTGTCATTGCCGAAAAGACGGAGCCAGGAACCGCTCTCGTCGAATTCGGCTCGGGGTCCAGCATCAAGACCGATATTCTACTGGCGGCGTGTCCAGCCATTGAACATTATGTGCCCATCGATGTCAGCCAGACCAGTCTGGAGCTTGCTAAGGAACGGCTCGCGCTCGCTTTTCCCACGCTGCGGGTCGACCCGGTGCTTGGCGATTTTTCCGGCTTGGTCACGTTGCCAGTTGATCTCAAAGACGTGCCGAAACTGGGGTTCTTCCCAGGCTCGACAATTGGAAATTTCGGACACGAAGCCGCCGTTTGCCTACTCGCGGGTTTCCGCGATGTGCTTGGCGGCCGGTCACGTCTGATTGTGGGCGCTGATTTGCGAAAGTCGCCGCTGATACTCATCCCAGCTTATAATGACGCCGCCGGGGTGACCGCAGCCTTCAATCTCAATCTCCTGGTCCGGATCAATCGGGAGTTGGGCGGCTCATTCCAACTCGAAAACTTCAAACACCTCGCGACGTATGATGACGTGGCCGGTCGCATCAATATGTGGCTGGTCAGCACAGCCCGGCAAACCGTGTCGGTGCGGGGACACGTTTTTCAGTTCGAGGCTGGCGAACGCATCCACACAGAGATTTCGCAAAAATATGGCGTGGCCGAGCTTCAGGGGCTAGCCGCGCAGGCTGGCTGGACAGCCACCGCAGTTTGGACAGGCACCGAAGGGCTGTTCAGCGTCCACGAATTTGTGTGCGCGTCATAATGGTCGCGTGACTTTGTCCAGCAGCGTCGACCACGCGGCCTGCTCACGCTCGGGGGTAAACAGAAATGCACGGGCCATACATCGCGACGTAAGGTCGGCAAGAAAGGCTGGCTCTTCGATGGCACGCTTGAGTTGCCCCGCCAACGCTTGCGTGTCGCCAGTGGGATAGGTGCCCGGATAATCGGTGCCGAGCAGCCCCAGCGAGCCCTCGATGGCTGAAACGATCACAGGAACGCCCGAGACAATGGCTTCGCCCAGCACATTAGCGCCGCCCTCGGACGTGGAACTGAGGACCATCAGGCGGGTCGAGGCCAACAGATCGGCGACACCCGATGCGGGGACTTCGCCGCGCCAGATATAGCGCGGGTTGCGCGCCATCTCCTCGTGCGCACGCGCCGCCCAGTCAGCGTCCATGGCCCCACCAACGTGTGTGACCCGAACGGGCAGCGATTGCGGCAGCAGGCGGACGGCCTCAGCCGTGCGGAACGGGTCTTTTTCCGCACGCAGATGGCCAATCACGCAGATATCAAATGTGTCGGTTGCGGGCGTCCGGCGCACCACGGGCGACGCTGATTGGTGGATAATGTGCAACTTGGGGTGAGTGCGTTCCGGAATCGAGAGTGCGACGAGATCGTGCAATCCAACGAGCGCGGTTGCCGCCGTCATCGCGCCGTGCGTCACACTCGGATGGCTCGCTTGATACGCGTAAATGTCCGTGCCGCTGAGGCACACGATGATCGGCTTGCCCGGCTGATCGTGTGCAAACCTTGCCACCGCGTCCGCGCTGCGCCAGGCGTGGATCGCGATCAACAGATCTGCCGGTTGGCCGTCATACGTCGTGACGACGTTGACCGTGTGCCCGAGGCCCGTCAGAAGCATGTGCCAACGGTCGGCCGTGACGCGGTTGCCCGATCGTGACGCAGGCCGCGCGGGCGTCACGAGCATAATAGTAAGCCGTCGTATCATGGCTATTCCGTGCCGGAGACAAATCAATGACGAAGCGTATCCCATCCGCAGAGCTTGCCGCCATGGTCGATGATGCGCGTGCAACGACGTTGACGTTTGTGGACGGCATGGACGGCGAGCTGCTCATGGGTCCCAGGCTTGCGACCGTCAATCCCCTGTTATGGGAGATCGGCCATGTGGCGTGGTTTCAGGAGCACTTTATCTTGAAGCGCCTCGATGGACGCCCGCCGCTGCGTCCACAGGCCGATGCGCTGTACGATTCGATGCAGGTCGCTCACGACGACCGTTGGGACTTGCCGCTGCCAGCGCTGGCCTGGACGCTAGGCTATGGCCGCGATGTGCGCGACGCAGCGATAGCGCGCCTCCAGGGTCCGCTGGCCAGCGAAACTGACAGCTATACCTACCAGCTCACAACGTTTCACGAAGACATGCACGCGGAAGCTTTCACCTACACGCGCCAGACCCTGGGGTTGGCGCTGCCCAGCCGTCGGCCCGCCGTAGCCGCGCGTGACCACGCCGCTGGGCCCTGGCCGGGCGATGCATCCATTCCCGGCGGCACGTTCATACTGGGCGCAGAACGTGATGCGCCCTTCGTGTTCGACAACGAAAAGTGGGCACACCCGCAGACAGCCGCCCCGTTTGCCATCGCCCGCGCGCCCGTCACCAACGCGGAATATGCGCGCTTTGTCGAGGCGGGTGGCTACACCAACCGTGCCTTCTGGAGCGACGAGGGCTGGCACTGGTTGCAGGCAAAACACATGACGCTGCCCGCGTATTGGACGGGCGCATCCAGCCATTGGCGCGTCCAGCGGTTTGATCATGTGATGGATCTGCCGCCACATCAGCCCGTGCAGCACGTCAGTTGGCATGAGGCGAACGCCTACTGCGCGTTTGCCGGCCGCCGCCTGCCGACGGAGCTGGAATGGGAGATTGCAGCAACAGGGCAGCCGGGTGCCGACGGGTGTTCGCTGAGCCCAATCAAGCGATTGCAGCCATGGATCATGCCGGGTGACGTGCCCGCAGCAGTGCCCGCCAACCTCGACGCCATCGCGGGAGGGCCGGTCGATGTGGCGGCCCATTCTGAGGTCGACAGCGCGTTCGGCTGCCGCCAGATGATGGGCAACGTCTGGGAGTGGACATCCAGCACGTTTGCGCCCTACCCGGGCTTTTCAGCCGATGTCTATAAGGAATATTCCGAACCGTGGTTTGACGGCACGCGCAAGGTGCTGCGCGGCGGCTGCTGGGCGACCCGGTCTCGCCTTGTCACGCCGGTCTACCGCAACTTCTTCCCACCCGACCGGCGCGATATCTTTGCAGGTTTCCGCACGTGCGCGCTTGGCTGATCGGCTTTGCCAGCGGGGCGATCGCCCACGCCCCATTCGCGCAGCGACAGTGGGCTTGACGCGCGGTAAGACGCAGGCCTTGAACCAGGAGTTTCACGATGACCGACGCCACGTTCCGCCTGACGAGCCTCTCCCACGGGGGCGGCTGTGGCTGCAAACTCGCACCGTCGGTGCTGAGCCAACTGCTCGCCGGACACCCGACCGCGAAAGCGTTCCCACAGTTGCTGGTTGGCATCGAGACCGGCGATGACGCAGCCGTCTATCAGGTCGACGACAACACCTGCATCATTGCAACCACAGACTTCTTCATGCCGATGGTCGACGATGCGCGCGACTTTGGCCGCATCGCCGCGACTAACGCCATTTCCGACGTGTATGCCATGGGCGGCAAGCCGATCATGGCACTCGCAATTCTCGGCATGCCGGTCGACAAAATCCCGACCGAACTGGTGCGGCAAATCCTGGCCGGCGGCGCAGAGGTGTGCGGGCTCGCGGGCATCCCGATTGCGGGCGGCCATTCGATCGATTGCCCCGAGCCGGTGTACGGCCTTGCCGTGATCGGCATCTGCCGCCCCGAGCATGTGCGCCGCAACGCCGACGCTAAGGCTGGCGACGCGCTCATCCTGACGAAGCCGATCGGCGTTGGCATCTATTCGGCGGCCATCAAAAAAGGCGTGCTGTCGAAGGCTGGCTACGACGAGATGATCGGCGTGACAACGCTGCTCAACACGGTCGGAACGTCGCTCGCGACATCAGAACCCGGCGTCCACGCCATCACCGACGTCACCGGCTTTGGCCTACTAGGCCATGCGCTGGAAATCGCGCGCGGCTCGAAGCTCACCCTAAAGATCGACGCCGCAGGCGTGCCGTTGATGACGCAGGCCGCCGAGTTGGCCCAAGGCGGCAACGTGACGGGCGCGTCGGGCCGCAACTGGGAGAGCTTCGGCGCTGAAATCACCCTGCCCGAGGCCATGCCGCTCTGGCAGCGCCACGTCCTGTGTGACCCGCAAACGTCAGGCGGATTGCTCGTGGCGGTCGCCGCCGATCACGCTCAAGCCGTGCTGGCCAAAATCCAAGCTGCCGGTTTTGCACGCGCGGCCATCGTCGGTCATGCCCACGCCGGTCAGCCTGGGCTGGTGGTGGGCTGAGGCATTGCGCGGCGAGCCAGTTCCAAGGCCAGACGGTGAAAATGATTACTCGCGATGGGTCGGGGCAACCGCAAATCCGAATACTAAATGAGTTGGTCGCGACCACCGAGGCAGAGGCAACGACATGAGGCGTTGGCACGGGCTTGTCGGTGGCGCGGTGCTTCTCGGCATCTTGGCTTTTTTGGACTATCAAAATAGATTCAAAACCTTCCGATACCGAATGACCGTAGAAGTTGACTCGGGTGGAAAGGTTCACTCGGCTTACAGCATCATCGAGGCCAACTATGCCATCGGCTATGACGGATTGAAGCGATGGAATAGCTCTGCTCGCGGTGTCGCATCCGTCATAGATCTAGGCCCAAGGGGCACTGTTCTTGCTGCGCTTGGTTTTAATGTTGCAGATTATGCAAAACGACAGAAGCGCCAAATTGGCGAATGGTACCGGCTCCCACTTACAGCTGCAGATATTCCGTTGTGGGCCTACCAAGTTGAACCGGGCGGCATAGGGCGTGCCGAAGGCAAAGTTGTCCTTGAAAAAAAGTTTCCAAATTTCATCTGGATACCGCCTGATCATAATGCGAAACAAGCTAAGCAAGTCTGGCCAGAAGATTTTCAAAGAGAAATAGATCCGAGCGTACAACTCGTTCAAGTTACGGTCGAACCAGCGCCCGATGCCAAATTAATCACACAAATCGAGCCAGCTCCCAACTGGCTAGCAGAGTTGAAAATAGAGCAGCCGTATGGAGCCTGCACCACCTCGCCAGACACCCTCACCATTTGCTATGACCCTTACATAGAGCGAAAGCGCTGAGCCAATGTCGAACAATCAACTCCTGTATGCCATTCTTTCTATGGATGTGTATCATCATGGCGCGGACGGCGGCCTGAATGGGTTCGTCGATCAAAACGTCCAGATTGACGATACGATTCGCGGGTCTGAACTCGCCATAAATATTATTGGATTTGACGCATGGGCTTACAGTTATGCGGGAACAAGCATTATAGCATATCGCGGAACCGACGATGATGACCTTCGCGATGAGGCCCCGTTCATCGCAGGCCATGAATAACGCAGCGACTGGGGCTTGCAGCGACTGGCGCTTGTAATGACCGGAGCCCGCAGATGAAAAGCAGGGACATGTGACGATACTTGTTCGTTTGATCAAATCTCTGCCATGGACCGACCCGCGAGTCGCGGGGCTCACGCGGTTGGCGATAGCCGCGCTTCAGCCACCGCCGGGGGCCGGCCGCATTGTGCTGGCCGTTGCCTTTGGCATCGTGTGTCATCTGACCTTTGCAGCTGCCGTCCTGACCATGGTCGCTTCCATGTTTTTTGGCTTGAGCATGGGGCTTGGACGCGTGCCATGGCCTTGGGCGGCGCTGGCCAACGCCGCGCTCATTCTCCAGTTTCCGCTGGGCCATTCGCTGCTTCTGACCGGACCGGGTGGGCGGCTTCTGGCTCGGCTGGTCCCAAGCCCACATGGTGCGACGCTTGCCACCACCACGTACGCACTGATTGCGTCATGCCAGCTCCTGGCTCTTTTCCTCCTCTGGACACCTTCAGGAATTGTCTTGTGGCAGGCCGAAGGTTGGGCGTTTTGGATCATGAGCGGCGCGTATGCGGTAGCGTGGCTGATCCTAGGTAAAGCCAGCTTTGATGCCGGGCTTGAGGTACAAACAGGGGCTCTTGGCTGGATGTCGCTGTTGGCACGCATGCGGCCGATTTTCCCCGATATGCCGACACGCGGCCTGTTCCGCATCATCCGCCAACCGATTTACGTCGCTTTCGCCCTGACACTTTGGACCGTACCTGTTTGGACGCCCGATCAATTGGTTCTGGCGATCAGCTACACGGCCTATTGCCTGTTGGCGCCGCGTTTGAAAGAAAAACGCTTTGAAGCCCGTTATGGCGAGCGTTTCTCTCACTATCGTTCCACCACTCCCTATGTCGTTCCCGGTGGCAAACGGAAGGTGTCGTCATGACCCGCCGCCGCAATGATTTAACGATCTATGACCAAGTTGCTGATCGCTGGTGGTCGGACGATCTGCGTTGGGTGCGAACGCTTAAGAACCTGGTGCCAGGGCGTTTGACGTGGTTCGACCGCCATATCGCTTGGCCCGGAAAGGACGTCCTCGATTTAGGCTGCGCGGGGGGCTTCATGTCCGAAGCGATGGCCAAGCGCGGCGCAAACGTCACTGGGATGGACCCTGCCAAAGGGGCAATCGAAGCGGCACGACGCCACGCCGAAACAAGCGACTTGCGCATACGCTACGACGTGGGTGTCGGCGAGGCCCTGCCCTACACCGATGCGAGTTTTGATGCCGTCGTTTGTGTCGACGTGTTGGAGCATGTGGCCGATCTTGGCCAAGTTCTGAGAGAAGTCACGCGCGTGCTGCGCCCTGGCGGGCTTTTCCTATTCGACACCATCAATCGCAACCCGATTTCGAGCTTCGCAACAATAACCATGGCCGAAGACTTCTTGCGACTGTTGCCGCGCGGGACGCACGACCCGGCCATGTTCATAAAGCCTGACGAGTTGCGCCGCGCGATGCAGACGGCCGGATTGGTGCCAGGACCCATCACAGGGCTTGGCCCGCGCGGTTTGAATAGACGGCTAGATCTCACCTTTGGCCCCTTACCTCTGACCATGATTTTGTTCATGGGATTGGCACGAAAACCGGAAACCCCGATATGATAACGCTGAGTTTGCTGCTGACCGCTCTGATGTTTGGCGGAATGATCCTCTACTCGTTTGGTTTTGCTGCCTTTGTGTTTTCGGCGCTGCCCTTCGATCTGGCCGGTTCAACGTTGCGCCGCGCTTTTCCCCATTTCTATCTTTTTGTGATCATCACGGCGGCGGTTGCTGCGGGTGTTGTCGCTCAGCACGACAGCATTTCAGCGATTCTCTTGGGTCTTATTGCCGTGACCACCTTGCCGACCCGTCAGCTCTTGATGCCAGCGATCAATGCCGCAACCGATACGGGCGCAAAGTCTCGTTTTAAAGTCCTGCACGGACTATCCGTCATCATAACATTGGCGCATATCGCCATGGCAGGCGTCGTGCTTGCGCGGTTTGTGTGACGGCATCATCAATGATGACAACCGCAAAGTCACAATCTCCCCTCCATCAACGGCCGCCACGCGACGAAGCGACCATCAGCGACGTGATCGCGATGGCGCTCAGCGATCATGTCAGCTTTGACAACATCCGGGCGGTTCACAACCTGTCCCCCGATCAGGTCAAAGTCTTGATGCGAACCCATCTGAAACCAGGAAGCTATCGGGCGTGGCGCCGCCGGATCAAACAATTCGGGGATCGGCGCGCCCATTACAAGTAAGACGGTGCGCTCGCAGCGCCGTGTCCGCGCGAAACGCTCGGGTGGCCCGACGGGCCGCTGGCATCGCAACCACACTTCAAGTGCGCACCACTAACGAGCCGGTGACGACAACGTGGATGCCAGATAGGCGGCGGCGTCCTTGGGCGTCAATTTTCCCTCGTCTCGGTCGACTTTGAGGTTGGCCTCGCGCATCCGCTCGACCGCGATTGCGCCAACGAGCGGGCTCAGGGCGCGGCGCAGCGTTGCATCGTTGGCTCGCTTAGGCGCAAGCAGGATGACCGCATCGTAGGAGGGTGCGGCCCCTTTCGGATCGGTCAGGACGGTGAGGTTTTGCGCCGCGATCCGCCCGTCGCTGGAAAACGCCGAGATGACGTCGACGGTGTTTGTCTCCAGCGCACGATACATGAAGGTTGGGCTGTAGGATTTTTCGCCCCGGAAGGCGAAACCATAGGCGCCCTTAAGGGCTGCCCATTCGGGCCTGCTGAGAAATTCCAGATCGCTGCCCAGCGTCAACTCAGCTGCCTTGGCGGCAAGGTCTGTGAGGCTCACGATGCCTGCCAACTTGGCTTTGGCGCTTGCCATGGCGAGCACGTAAGCGTTTTCAAAACCCAAACTACCGAGCACTTCAACACCGTGTTTTTCCTTGAGCAAGCGGGTGAGCTCGGCCAACAGCTCAGCTCTGGGCGGCGTATCGGTCCGTCCCAGCACGTTCGTCCAAAGCGTGCCGGAATAGTCGACGTAGCAATCCAGATCACCGGCCGCCAGCGCCCGGAATGCGACAGCCGACCCAAGGCTCTCCTTGCGCGAGACGCTCGACCCCAACACCTCGATGCGGCTGCTCATGAGTTCAGCTAAGATGAACTGCTCGCTGAAGTTTTTGGCGCCCACCACATAGGCTGGCCGCGCGCCCTGCACCAGCGGCAAAACGGCAAGACCGGTGCCGACAACAAGACCGGCCAGTCCCATAATCAGGCGCGGTTTATTGCGCAGGGCAACGCCGCTCT
>JBBRKD010000027.1:0-9849 GCA_038218255.1 Hyphomicrobiales bacterium
GTGTTCACGTCAGGTGAAGATTGCGCCGCCAGCAATCATATCTCGGCAGCCGCCTGCGACACGCTCATCCAATCAGCGATCAAGGTCCATCAGGCGAAATCGCAGTCCTACATCTCGCGCCGCCTGTGCGAAGAAGCTGAAGGCCCCGACCGTTGCGAACGCTCAGAAACCAATGCGTTCCGCCCCAAACTCCTGGCGTTTCAGGTCACGTTTGCAACACCCCCGACCGCTGTTCCGCTCTATGCCCCGACGGATCGTTCTATCGTGGGTTTCATGACCCTCGACAAGGCGAAGACTCTGAAGGCTGTCGACGAGACGCTCGTGTTCTCGCAAGAAGCGAAAATCGTCGCAGAAGGCAACACCGGCGGCTGAGCTGCCCCACCTATCAACTCGCTGCACCTCGCCCGATGGCCGCGATGCCAGTGCGCGACACTTCCACAAGCCCGACTTCGGTCATCAGGTTGAGAAACGTCTCGATCTTGCTCGCCTTGCCGGTGATTTCGAACACGAAATGCTCCAGAGATGTGTCGACCACATTGGCACGAAACACCTCAGCCAGCCTCAGCGCCTCATTGCGCTTCTCACCCTTGCCCGTGACCTTGACGAGTGCCAGCTCTCGCTCAAGCGACACGCCCTCATCCGTCAGATCGCGGACGCGGTGCACCGGGATCAAACGCTCGAGCTGATGCTTGATCTGCTGGATGACGGCTGGCGTGCCACGCGTCACGATCGTGATCCGCGACAGGTGCTTTTCATGCTCCGTTTCAGTCACCGTCAGGCTGTCGATGTTGTAGCCACGCCCTGAAAACAGGCCGATCACGCGCGCGAGAACACCCGGCTCGTTATCGACCAGGATCGACAGCGTGCGGGTCACGACCTCTTGCACGACGTTTGGTCCCACGTAGTGGCTTTGCGGATTTGTATTGACCATGCTGGTTCACTTCGCTTTCGATGGAGCGGGGCCTGAATTGGGAAACGCAAGTTTTACAAACACCGGCATCCCGTGCTCGCGGATGACCTCCTCCAGGACGCGTGCTTCGCTAATGGGAATGTCGTATTGGGCAAACGCCCCGCTAACACGCTGATTGAGCGCACGCTGCAGAGTTTCAGGCGAGGGCGCGCCGTTCTTTTCCAGTATCGCCGGATCGACCCGGGCGTAGATGAGCGAAAGCGCGTGCATCAACATCACGTCCTGCGCAATGCAGCCCTCAAAAGCCTTGGCGTATTTCGATGCAAGACCGTGCGTCTTGTAGCAGGCGGTGATGAACTTAAACGCTTGCTCGGCCCCGCCGCGCGACTGGATTTCGCCGATCTGCTGGGCGGCAGCCTTGACATTGGCGGCGCGGTCCCAATCGGGGGCGGCGGTTGCTGTGGAAGCGAGACAGACGATACTAACGAGGCACGCCATGGCGCTTGCGATCATCAGGCGGAGGCTACGCGTCGTGCGTGCGCCACGCTGTGAGCGTGCAGTGCGCTCGGCCGCGCGAAACGATCGCGTCATGCCGGATGGGCCGAGCGCACAATGCTGAGCGGTCTTGCACACCGTCATCGCAGCAAACCCGCAACGCTCAATTCCTCGTCAAGATTCGGCCAATGGATGCCTTCGCCGACACCGATCAGTTCATGGGCGTGCAAATCAGCATCCGAGGCTGACGCGAGCCTTGAAAACCAGACCTTGGGTACGGAAAGTCGACGCCCATCGGCCAGCGTCACCGTCATCTCATCGGCAGAAAATGAGACGGAGACTGCCAGCGGGACATGTTCAACGGTCGAAGTGTGCATTCCGTGCTCTCACGATAACGGCCAAATGGTCGACGACGTATCGGCGTACCACGCCGAGGTCCTGTGCCGAAAAGTGTCTTGAGTTTGCGAGTGCCATGGGTTGCAGCCAAAATTTCGCGATCGCTCGATCCCGACTGATGTGAATATGGGGTGGCTCTCCAACTTCATTGCTGAAGAAAAAGAACCGATAAGCGCCGATCCTCTAGATGGTTGGCACGATCAAACACTCACACCAGCACCTTGCCCTCCTTGCCGATGGCGCGGCCAACTTCTTCGTCGGTCGTCTCGCCAAGCAACATTTCGTTGTGCGCCTTGCCCGACGGGATCATCGGGAAGCAATTGGCAAGCTGCGCCACGCGGCAATCAAAGATCACGGCTTGTGGGCTGTCGATCATCTCTTGAATCGCGCCGTCAAGATCGGCCGGGTTCTCGCACCGGATACCTTTCCAACCGTAGGCTTCGGCGAGCTTGACGAAATCCGGCAGCGCTTCGGTGTAGCTCTGAGACAGCCGGTTGCCGTGCAGAAGCTGCTGCCACTGGCGCACCATCCCCATGTACTGGTTGTTCAAGATGAACACCTTCACCGGCAGGCCATACTGCGTCGCGGTGGAGCATTCCTGGATGTTCATGAGGATCGAAGCATCACCCGCGATGTCGATGCACAAGGATTTAGGATGGGCGACCTGCGCACCGATGGCAGCCGGCAGACCATAACCCATCGTGCCGAGCCCACCCGACGTCAGCCACCGGTTGGGATCTTCAAAATGATAATGCTGGGCCGCCCACATTTGGTGCTGACCAACTTCGGTCGAAATGTAGGTATCGCGATCTTTCGTCAACTCGTAGAGCCGCTCAACCGCGTATTGCGGCATGATCACGTCACTCGATGCCTTGTAGGAAAGCGACTTCTTCGATCGCCACGCATCGACCTGCTTCCACCACACCTTGTGGGAGGCCTTGTCGAGCGTCGGCGCTTTCGCCTTCCAGACGCGCAACATATCTTCGAGCACATAGGCGACATCGCCCACGACCGGCACATCGACGCGTACGTTTTTGTTGATCGAGGACGGATCGATATCGACGTGAATTTTCTTTGAACCCGGCGAGAAGGCATCGAGCCGCCCAGTGATGCGATCATCAAACCGCGCGCCGATGTTGATCATCACATCGCAGCCGTGCATCGCCATGTTGGCTTCGTACGTTCCATGCATGCCGAGCATGCCCAGCCACTGCTTGTCGGCCGCTGGATACGCGCCAAGCCCCATCAGCGTCGACGTGATCGGAAAGCCCGTCAGCCTGACAAACTCGCGCAGCAGCTGGCTCGCCTTAGGGCCTGAGTTGATCACGCCACCGCCAGTGTAGAACAACGGGCGCTTCGCAGTTGCGATCAAATCCACCGCATCGCGGATGGCGGTCGCTTCCGGCTTGAGCTTTGGCTTATAGGTCCGGTGCGCGATATTGATCGGCCCGACGTAATTGCCGGTCGCAAACTGAATGTCCTTGGGGATGTCGACAACGACGGGGCCAGGGCGCCCGGAGCGCGCGATCTGGAACGCTTCGTGGATGACGCGCGCCAAGTCGTTGACGTTCTTCACGAGCCAGTTGTGCTTTGTGCATGGCCGCGTGATGCCGACCGTATCGCATTCCTGGAACGCATCGTTGCCGATCAGATGCGTCGGCACCTGCCCGGTGAGGCAAACGATCGGGATCGAATCCATCAGCGCGTCGACGAGCCCGGTCACAGCGTTGGTCGCACCTGGCCCCGACGTCACGAGAACCACGCCGACCTTGCCGGTCGAGCGCGCGTAACCTTCGGCGGCATGCACCGCGCCGCCTTCTTGGCGCACCAGGATGTGCTTCACCTGATCTTGCTGATGGAGCTCGTCATAAATCGGCAGCACCGCGCCGCCTGGATAGCCAAAGATGTGCTCGACGCCCTGATCCGCCAGTGCCTTGATCACGATTTCGGCGCCCGTCATTTGGCGTGCCATGGTCGGCTCCTTGCCTGTCGCTACGTCTTCGGGTGCAATCTAAGAACGCGCTAGCGTCAGGTCAACGGCTGAAAAAGACATAAAAGTCGCATGCTATGACCAAAACATTGTAAAAATTACGTTTGTAGAACTTTCCACGCAATCATTTGATTTTTGACCCAGGTAGCCTGCCGCTTGATGTAGCGCCGCGTGGCAAGTTGTGCCTCCAAGACGGCGGCATCAAGCCCGATCTCACCGCGCCAATGGCTGAGCAGTTGCGGCACCCCCACCGCCCTCATGATCGGCCGTGCGGGATCAAGCCCGCGCGCTCCCAGGCGTGCAATTTCATCTAATGCCCCCGACCCGACCATCGCGTGAAACCGAGCATCCGCCCGCGCAAACAGGGTTGCCCGGTCGGGCAGAAGAGCGACACGCTCGCAAGCGTCCGCGTCGAGCAGCGGCGTCCCAGGCGTTGCCTGCCACACCGCAAGCGACCGGCCCGTCGCGTCGAGAACTTCGAGCGCCCGCGTCACCCGCTGCGGATCGCTCGGCCGCAGTCTGGCAGCCATTTCAGGATCGCGCCCGGCAAGCACGCCGTGCAACTCGGCCGGGCTAAGCCGCAAAGCCGTCTCGCGCCAATGGTGGCGCACATCGTCGCCAACGTGGGGCACAGGCGATAGGCCGTCGAGCAGCGCCTTGAAATAAAGCCCCGTGCCGCCAACGATGATGAGGCGGCGCTGGTCCTCACGGGCCTGCGCCAAAACGCCAGCGATGTCGGTGAGAAATCGCCCAGTGGAATAGGCATCGTCACCATCGATAAACCCGAACAGCGCGTGGGGTTGCAGGCCTTCGTCCTCGATCGTCGGCCGCGCAGTCAGGACGCGCAGATCGGCATAGACCTGCATGCTGTCGGCATTCACGATCAGGCTCGGCGTATCCCCCGCCCGCAACAGCGCATACGCGGATTTGCCGGACGCCGTCGGGCCAGCGATAAGGAGCGGCGGAGATATGGGGCGAGACACGGGAGCGTGGCGTCCTACGATAGGCCTGCGCCGACAATGGAGACGCGGATATGATCATACCCAATCTCATGGTGACAGGAATGGCTCGCTCCTTAGCATTTTATCGCGACAAGCTCGGCCTGGAGCTGGTGACCGCCGTCACCGCCGACCGTGAGGTCAGCAGCGATGAACTGGCTCACGATGCCGTGTTTGCGATCCTGTCAGGTGCCGACGGCCAGCTCATGCTGCAAACCACGCGGAGCCTTCGCGAAGAATTGCCAAGCCTTGCTCGCGTCCCAGCCTTCACCGGCACCATTTACATGCGCGGCCTGGATCCCACGTCGATCATCCTCCGGCTCGACCCGGCCGACATCGTCAAGCCGCTTGAGCGGACGTGGTATAGCATGTTCGAACTCTATGTCCGCGATCCCGACGGATACACCATTTGCATCGGCCGCACCGATGGGCCGCCGGTCACGTGAGATTGCGCGTGCACTTGAGTAACAGGGCAGCTCACAGCCCGTAGATCATCCTATGACCAAGCCCAAGTCCGTTCTGTTGATGGCTTTTGCGACGGCAGGCCTCGTGACAATCGGTCTGGCTGCCTCAGCCAACGCTGTCCCGATCACGCGCGAGGCGTGCGAGGCCGACGGCGCATTCGCCTGGGTGGCGGGCGGTCCGTTCATCGCTGGCAGCACGAAGCCTGAGCGCGACGCCGCCTATCGGCTGTCGGCGTCAACAACGGCAACGACGCCCGCAGAGATCGCCGTCGACGAAGCGGACCTGCGGTCCAATCGCTGGTTCGACGACGAGCCGTCAGTGGCCACACGCACGTTGCCCGCATTTTGTATCGCGCGGACCCAAGTGACGAACGCTGCTTACGCGGCTTTCGTCCGACAGACGGGCCACCGCGTGCCTCACATATCTCCAGACGACTATCAGGCGCAGGGGTTCCTCCATCACCCCTACAGCACGGTCGAGCGCTTCCTGTGGACGGGCGGCCGGTATCCCGGTGGGGAAGGCGACCACCCTGTCGTGCTCGTGTCGTATGGGGATGCGACGAATTATGCGAGCTGGCGCGGGCGGCAGGACGGATACAGCTATCGCGTGCCAACGGCGGACGAGTGGGAAAAGGCCGCGCGCGGGCCAGACGGCCTTATGTTTCCGTGGGGCAATATGTGGCGCGATGACGCCAGCAACTGGGCTGGCAGTAAACGCGATCACACCTCGCCGGTTGCAGCGTTTCCGGCAGGCGCGAGCCCGTATGGCGTGATGGGGCTAGCCGGGCAGGTGTTTGAATTCACCTCAACGCTGGTCGAGGACAAAGGCGGCCAGCGTGCGGTGATGAAGAACTGCGGCTGGGACGATTCACCAGGCTTCTGCCGGGGCGCCTATCGGCACACGCGCGCGGTCGCCTCCCGCCATATCCTCATCGGTTTCCGGCTGGTGCGCGAATAATCGTCCGGTGAACTAAACCGCAGGCGGCCGCACGAGCCTCAACTCCACTTCGCGGTCGATGTAGCTCCACTCGTGCGTTTCGCGCAGGCGTCCGAGCAGATCGTCGAACGCGCCCGCGTGCTCGGGGGCAAACTCAAACCACGTCAAAAAATCAAACGGCTCAAGCAGATCGCGGCAATGGAACAAGCGCCGCGCGATGGCTGGCAGATAGCGTGCGCCGATGGCAATATGGTGCGACTGTTCTTCCATGATCGCGCGTCGCTCGTCCTGGGCGAGCGCCCACCACGCAGGGCTTTTGCGGATCGGAATGAGGGACGCGCATGTTGCATCGCCACGACCCAAATCAGCTTGGACGCGCACCAAGTCCGCGCGTTCGTCGGCTTTGATATAGCGCTCGTTGCTGCGAATGCCCCGCAGCACGAACGCCCGCGCTGGCGCGTTCGACGGCGGTTCGCCTTCCATCGGCTGAATGTCGAGACCGGCCACAGGCACCAATCCATCCCCAATGATTGGATGGCTGGACGTCACCTGCCAGCCCCCCACATCGGAGGTTGTGCCACTGAATTCATAAAGTCGCGTTTGCATCGCATCCTCTCGACAGCCAGGCGGACTGCCGGAAGAAGCTACCTCGATATTGCCGACCCGGCGTGCGAAAAAAATCGGCAAGAACAGCCCTGGAAACGATCAGCGCTCTTGCATGGCCAGCAGCGGGCGCGGCGGTGGAAGCTTGGCCGGATCGGTGGCTTTCACGCGCAGTTCCGTCATCTTCCATTCAAAGCCGCGCCGCTCAAGCACACAGTTGATGGTGCGATCGGGCGACTGCTTGTCGATCATGTCCATTTCGAACCGGTCAAAACCTTTGAATTCTGCTCGCGTCACGCGCGACCACACGCGGCGCATGCGCTCCCAGACCGGCGGGCGGGTGGCACTGTCATCGCCAACGACCGCAGCCGTGTAGGCTTTTCGCATGGAAAACAACCCAGACATCCCAGTCGGCGTGACGGTCGTATCAACGAACTTGTCGACGGCCCCCCGCCCGACATAGGTTTTGATCCGCTGCCAAAGCCCGGGCTTTTCGGGGAGTTCTGCCATGTCGCCCGACGCCGTGAACGCGAACTTGCCAAGCGACTCCTTCAAGGTTGCCCGCACCGACACCCACTCGATCTTGCTTTCGAGATAATCGCTGTCATTGGCACGGATCGCTTCCCTAATGGTCCAGGCCGTGACGAAGGGCGTCGCGACATAGGCTCCACCAAGGAGGCCGCACGCCAGAGCAATCGAACACAGCCGCCAAACCAGTTTTCGCATTCTGCTATCCCAAATCGCAAATCGATGAACACCACATAAACGCACCGATTGCGGCACCCATCGGGCATTGCCGACGCCTGCGGCGAATGACCGTTTCGCCGGAGCGATGCAAAATCGCGACAGCTTTCAGTGCGGATTACGCCATGCCGTGAGCGCCCGAAGCTCTCCACCAGCGCCTCAGATGTCGCGCTCTGCGCCGGTCGGGCGTGCGGTGGGCTTGGGCAGAGGCGGCAGGGGTGACGGCGATGCTTTTGGCGCGTCCTGTGGCTGCGGCTTGGTGGCGGGACTCGCAGGTTTGGCCTGCGGGCTCGGCCGCGGCGATCCACAGATCGATCTGAGCGACCGCCATTGTTCGGGGCTGAGTGCCGGCGTCGTGGGATACGACGGTTGCCCCTCGAAGCGGGCGATACGTTCAGCTGTGCTGGGATGAGAACTCAAGATCTCCATCGGGCTGCCGGAACTGGCTGTCTTGGCGTCGGGCTTGGGGGTCTCGGCGCGTCCCATGCGGCGGAAAAAGTCCGTCACGCCGCGCGGCGATATCCCCGCTGATTTGAGTATGGTGAGCGCATGGTTATCGGCCTCACGCTCGGCCTGACGGGAATAGCCGAGCTGCGTCAAATACAGCCCGAGGTTGCCAAGCGTGCCGCCGGTTCCACCCAGTATGAACTCCGTGATGGCCATCAGGCCGACGGCGCGCACGATTCCCGTCTCGGGATGCAATTCAATTCCGTGCCCCATCTCATGGGCGAGCACGCCTGCGATCTCGTCCGCGCTCTCCGCCCGGTCGATGAGGCGGCGCATGATCACGATCTCTTCACCTGGAGCTGCAAACGCATTGACAACCGGGCTATCGAGCACCGCGATATTGAAGGCTTTCCCGCTGCCTGACGCCTCCGAAAGCCGTTTGGCCAGCATCCCCAGCGCTGCCTTGCCGTCTGCGCCTTCGCACGTCGGTGCACCCATCGAGCGGATCACCTGCCGCCCGATCGCAACGCGCGCATCGTGTGGCAAGAGGCCGGCGACACTGCGGGCGGGTGAAAAATTGGTGAGCGTAAACAGTGCCACGATCGCGGCCACGATGGCTGTCACGATCAGCAAGGGACGCGCATAGCGCCAGCGCTGCACGCGCGCTGTCAGATGGGGCGCGCGTACGGCCAACGTCCGCACGAACGTGCCCTCGGCGATGAAAACCGACGCCCCCGTGCGACCTGGTTCGTGAATGAGGACGTCAACCGCCCCAGGCGTCAGCGGCTCAGCTGTCTCGATGGCCAGAAGCGGCCACGTCAGCGGCGGCGCACCAGCACCCGGCTCAATGATCAAGGAATTGCCCGACAGCCGCACACGCACAGGCCGCGATGCCGCCGTACGGCCATCGCTGAACCGGCCATCAAAATCTGGCGAATGCTCTTCAGAACGCATCGAAATCAAAGGCTTGCGCCAACCCCTCACCTGATTTGCCACGCGCTGCCGCGTGCGATTGGACAATACCATCCAGATCGACGGGCCCGTCAAACACCACATGTTGGACGAAATAGCGTGCCGACCGCGCCTGAGCGACCGGCGCCAGGATACCTATGGTGGCGATGATCAGGAAGAAATTCGAGACCTGCAGCCAGAGCAACCCGCTGCCCGTCATCGTCCCGCGCAGCGCAGCCCCTGCAAACAAGGTCGACCTGGCGAAATGATTGAACTGACCCGCGCGGTACCAGGAGCTGGCAAACAACGCCACGAGGTAAGCTGCGATGAGCACGAGTGCGACCAGTGCTGACCCCTCCGGCGTGAGCGTGATGCCTGTTTTGGCGGCCTTGGCAGCCTTGACGCCGTGGGTCGCAACGATGGCACCGATCGCAAAACCCACCGCAGTCAGCCCGACGAGTGCGAAAATCCAAAGCGCGATGAAGCGGCCGTAGAGCGGTCCCGCATTTTCTTGGAATGCAAAGCGCGTTTCCCCAAACCGCATGCCCTCAACGGTCAGCCGCTGAAGTCTCGTCGCGCGCCAGGGATAGATCCACCCGAACGTGATCGGGATGAGACACGCCGTCCAAAGCGACGTCCAACCGTATCGCCACGCATTGCCTTCAAGGTTTCCCCGAATGCCGCGCCAGCGCGTCCGCGTGAGCCGAAAGCGTTGCGCCAGATAAGTTCCGACGCCGAACAGGTAGACAAAGCCAATGTAAATACCAATCTGGATCACGGCCGCACCGGATTTGCCGATCACGATTGCAAGCCCGACAGAAACCAGGAGCACGGGTAGTAGGACGGCTCCAAAGGCAAAGAGGAAGCCGAGGAACAGTTCCTTGCCGGTCCCCGTGTAGTCCAGTGGCTCGCCC
>JBBRKD010000028.1:0-9687 GCA_038218255.1 Hyphomicrobiales bacterium
CGGACATGCGGGCTCCTGGCGACGGCGTGCGGACGGCTACGACTGTGCCCATTGCCGTGCGCGGTTGTCTAGGGTCGGCGGTGGGGGTCGGCGGTGGGGGGTCAATCAGGCGGTCGCGGGCAGGCGGGCCGGCGTCATGAAGGTTGCGAGGTGCCCCGAACGGAGGACGATGTCGCTCCACGAGCCGACATCGAAGCTGAGGATGGCTGCGCCTGCGGTTGCAAACTTCACGGCGAGCGCGGCGCGGTCGGCGCGGGCCCCGGTCGCCGTCAGCACGCGGGCAAGATCGTGGAAGCCTGGGTTATGGCCGATCAACATGACGCACTTGACGGCGGAAGGCACGGTGCGCAACCGCGCAAGCAGGTCGGATGCTGAGGCGAGGTACAGCGCGTCCTCGAACAGGATGCGCCCCTGGTAGGAAGGCAAGGCTGGGAGCACAAGGTCGAGCGTTTGTCGGGTGCGTACGGCTGTTGAACATAACACGAGGTCGGGTACTGCGCCGTTGGCTGCGAGAAACGCGCCCATGCGGGGCGCAGCCGCAATCCCGCGGTCCGCGAGCGGACGGGAAAAATCGTCGAGGCCCGTGTGGTCCCAGCTCGATTTGGCATGGCGAAGGAGAATGAGGGTGCGCATGCGTATACTTTGCGAGGCCGCGTGGTTGAGCGCAACCCCAACTCAAACCGATGCACAAACGTTATAGGCGTAACGCGACCCACGATCGGTAGCTGGGCCCAGCGGCGATGCGTGCGGAGCGTGTGGAGCGCGGATGTGAGGGGCTGCTCGCCCCTCACGCTCCCCCGCCAGGGGCTTGCCCCTGGACCTGGGCTTTTTAGGTGCGAGCTTCTCAACCGGACGCGGATGCGTCAGGGAGCGACGCGACCCGGCGGTGGTCCGCCGCCCCGGCCGGAGCGCCTTCAGCGCGTGAGGCTAAGACGTGTTATTCGCCCTCGTCGAAGGCGTGGCCGATGATGAGCAGGCTGACAACACTCATGACTGTCACAAGGATATAGATCATCGC
This sequence comes from Hyphomicrobiales bacterium, assembly GCA_038218255.1. GTDB lineage: Bacteria > Pseudomonadota > Alphaproteobacteria > Rhizobiales > Hyphomicrobiaceae > JANXVY01. Next base: position 1,019 of record JBBRKD010000028.1, read on the forward strand.
CAACACACCCCTTGAACGCAAACAACAACATGCGCCGTCACCGTCCAGCCCCACGCCCAGACGCGACATCCCATGTTCGTGTATGCCGCATGCCACGCGGGAAAGCCACGTAAAAAAACGATGTAAACTCAGTCAAAAAGTCCGCCGTTTCCCGACGGCCGACGGGCCGCGTGAGGGTGTGCGGAAAAGCGCACGGCTTCCTCGGCGGCGCGCACGAGCGCTTTGGCCTTGTTGATGCATTCCTGCTGCTCGTTCTCGGCAATCGAGTCGGTCACGATCCCGGCCCCAGCCTGGATATGCATCACGCCGTCCTTGACGATCGCGGTGCGTAACACGATGGCCGTATCCATCTCGCCATCTGCTGAAAAGTAGCCGACGCAGCCAGCGTACGGGCCGCGTTTTGCGCTTTCGAGTTCGTCGATGATCTCCATCGCGCGGACCTTGGGCGCGCCCGATACGGTGCCGGCGGGAAAGCCTGCCATCAGCGCGTCGACGGGATCATAGGCGGGGTCGAGTTGGCCTTCGACGTTCGATACGATGTGCATCACATGGCTATAGCGCTCGATGACGAACTGGTCGGTGACGCGGATGGTGCCAGGCGTTGCGACGCGACCGACGTCGTTGCGGCCAAGATCGAGCAGCATGAGATGTTCGGACCGCTCCTTGGGGTCGGCGAGGAGGGCTGCGGCCAGTGCTTGATCTTCTTCGCGCGTTGCTCCCCGACGCGCGGTGCCAGCGATCGGGCGGATCGTGACTGCGCCGTCGCGGACGCGGACCAGGATTTCAGGGCTTGAGCCGACGAGGGCGAATGATCCAAAATCGAGGTGAAACAAGAAGGGTGAGGGATTTGTGCGGCGGAGCGCGCGATAGAGCGAGAACGGTGGCAGCGTGAAGGGGGCGGAAAAGCGCTGGGACAGCACAACCTGGAAGATGTCGCCGGCAGCGATATAGTCTTTGGCTTTGGCGACCATGGTTGCGAACTGGGCGGGCGTGGTGTTTGAGCGCGGTTCGTGGGCGGTGAGCGGGGCCGCCGGGTCGGTCAGGCGTGCTGCGTGTGCGAGCGGGCTGTCGAGGGCATCCACGGTGGCGCACAGGCGCGCGCTGGCAGCCGTGTAGGCGTCGGTTGCCGACACGGTCGCAGACGGCCTGACCGGTGTGACGAGCGTCATCTCGTCCTTCACGGCGTCGAAGATGACCATTACCGTCGGCCGGATCAGAATGCCGTCGGGGACGCCGAGGACGTCGTTATTGACGGCGGGGAGATGCTCGACGAGGCGGATGGTGTCGTAGCCCATGTAGCCAAATACGCCGGCTGCCATTGGGGGCAGGTCGGCGGGGAGGTCGATCGCGGATTGCGCGATGAGGTCGCGCAGCGAGGCGAGCGCTGGCGCGTCGTCAGGGGTGAAGGCGTCGGGAGTGGTCGCGGGCGAGATGTTGCGTTCTGCGCGTGCGCCGTGGGTCCGCCAGATGAGATCGGGCGCAAGGCCGATCATGGAATAGCGACCGCGGACCGCGCCGCCTTCCACTGATTCAAACAGGAAGCTCATCGCGCCCGGGCGGGCGAGCTTCAGGTACGCCGACACCGGGGTTTCGAGGTCGGCGATCAGGCGGGTGGTGACGACCTGGGCCGCACCGCTGTCATAGGCGCGCACGAAGGCGTCGAACGCGGGGGCGCAATCGACGCGAGGGGCTGTGTCGAGCGACACGGCTGCGGGCATGCGCGTGGCCTTTGAGGCGGTCAGGGATGCGGCAGGCTTTTTGGCCACCAGACAGCCTCACTGGGCCGAGGGCGAACCGGCCACACGGCGCAGCTCGGCTTCGTTGATGGTGACGCCGACCTTGTCTTGAAGGGCGGCGACATAGGCATCCAGGATGTCGATCTGGATGTTTTGCCCAAGCTCGGCTGCGAGCTTATCCGTTTGATCTTTCGTGGGTGCGGCAGCGGGCTTGATCTCGGCGATGCGGAACACCGTGCGGGATTTTTTGTCGGCGGTTTCGGCCGATCCGGCGCGCCCCTGCGGCAGGGCGAATGCCTGGGCTACAGCGCTCTCGGTGAGGCCCTGAGGCAGCGTGGTACGGGTGATGGGCAGCGTCGTTTCGGCCTTGCCAGAAACTTCGGTCGCGATCGTTTCGATCGGCTCGCCTTTGGCCAGTCGCTGGACGAGCGTCTGTGCGAGTTCCTGGACAAGGCGGCGGCGTTCAGTCGTGAGGTAGAGCGTCTTCATATCGGCTGCAACCTCCTCGTAGGTCTTTTGGCGGGCCGGCGTCGTGCCGGTTGCGAGGACCCAGCCGTAGCCGCCGTCGGCCAGATCGGTTGCCTCGCGTTCAACGCCGGACTTTGCATCAAAACCGGCCGCGATCAGCGTGCGGGCATCGGGGTGTTCGAGCGCCGTTTTACCGTCCTTTGTTTTGTTTGTGCTGTCGGTTTCTGCCACTTCGACGATCACGAGTTTGGGCGTCGTTGCGGCAGCAATCTCGACGTCGGATTTGGCTGCGTTGCGCAGGTCGTCGACCTGGTCGCGCAAGCGTTGCACGTCGTCCTTGGCTCTTGCGCGGGCGAGCTTGTCGCGCACGCGGTCTGAAACCTCAGCCAGGGTTGGCTCCTTGCCGGGTTTGATCTCCGGCACGCGGAGCAGAACGGTCGTGAATTTGCCTTCGACGACGTCTGAAACCTTGTCGCGGTCGAGCGCGAAGGCTGCGGCTGCGATCTTTTGATCGATGAGCGCCTTGCGGTTCACGAGCCCAAGCTCGACGTCGCTGTCCTTGAAGCCTAGCTCCTGGGCGACCGTCATGAAGTTCTTGCCACCGTCGATGGCAGACTTTGCGGCATCCGCTGCGGCTTTGTCTTTGAACGAGATTTGCTGGATGCGGCGCAATTCAGGTGTCGCGTAGATATCCTTGGTCTGCTCATAAGCCGTTGCGATCTCAGCGTCGGTCACGGCGACCACCTTTTTCAGTTCGTCGACCGAAAGCAGCAGGATTTGCAACTTGCGATACTCGGGCGCCATGAACGCAGACTTGCTGGCCTCGAACGTTTCTTTGAGTTTCGCAGCATCGGGTTCAGCGACCGTGACGGCCTTGTCAGCATCAATCGTTACGTGTGCGATGACGCGGGTTTCTTCTTTCCAGCCGTGAACGGCGGCCACGATCGGCTTGGGCGTCACGATGGCTGACAGGAGGCTACCGGTCAGCTGTTCTCGCACATCTTCTTTCCGCTTCTGGGCAAAAAATGCTCGCTCGCTCATGCCGAGAGAGCGCAGCAACTGATCAAAGCCAGCGCGGTCGAACTTGCCGTCAAGGCCCTTGAAGTTCGGGTCGGTCTGGAGACTTTGAGCGACAGAGGCGTCAGACATAGCAAGGCCGAGCGCGCGCGCCTGATTGTCGAGGGCTGCGGTGCCAACGAGACGGGTCAGCACGCGGCGGTCGAGGCCGAACGTGCGCGCTTCTTCCGCCGTGATGCGACGGCGCGCCCGCTGCGACAGGGTGTTGATCTCGTTGTCGTAAGCGCGCTGAAATTCGGCGTCCGTGATCTCCGCGCCGCCCACGCTGGCCAGCGGCTTACGGGTGATGATGCGGTCGAAACTACCGGGACCAAACAGCAACACGAAGCTCAAGGCCAAAACGGCCAGCATGATCTTGGCGGGCCAAGTCGTTGCCCCTTTGCGAAACGAATCGAGCATGCGTGCGTCTGCCTTGAATGGTCGAGGGGCGCGGGCAAACGGGCTCGTCAGACGCGCCTGTGACAGGCACATTCGACGCTGCGATGCCTCTCCCGTGCCGTGAGGGTTCAATCCCGTGGATGACGGGTGCGATCGGCGTGATATGAAGCGCAGCCGGTGCGCGATTGCAAGGCTTTGCATCTTGCTCGTTCGGCGATGGACACTGTTTGGCACATCCGCCTTGCGATCAAGGAGGTGGGTCGTGCCGCAGGCCAACGTCACGCGGTCATCACGTAACAATGGGGGACGTCGTTTGAGCCCAACTGCCCAGCCGATGGATGACAGCATCCAGCCGATTGTGATCGGTAACTGGAAAATGAACGGTCACAAAGCGGCGCTCGCCGAAGCGATCGCGGTCAAGGCCGCGTTGCAGCCCGACGGTGGGCCCGTTGATATCATGATCTGCCCGCCCACGACCCTGGTGATGGTTCTGGCTGAAGTCATGAAAGGCTCGCGTGTCCAGGTCGGCGGGCAGGATTGCCACGCGGCAAAGTCAGGAGCCTATACGGGCGATGTCGCGGCTGCGATGTTGCGGGATGCGGGGGCAAATGCCGTTATCATCGGGCATTCGGAGCGCCGGATGGGGCACGGCGAGCGCGACCAGGACGTGCGGATGAAGGTTGCAGCGGCGCACGCGGCAGGGCTTGCGGCGATTGTGTGCGTCGGTGAGACGGGGGGCGAGCGGGCCGCGGGGTTGACCCATGTCGTTGTTCAGCGCCAGCTTGCGGGATCGCTGCCGGATGCGGCGAACGCTGCCAACACGCTCGTTGCCTATGAACCCGTGTGGGCCATCGGGACCGGGCTGACGCCGACGGTTGGGGACGTTGCGGCGGTGCATGCAACGATCCGTTCCGCGCTAACGGCGCGATTTGGCGGCAGCGCTACGCAGATGAAGCTCTTGTATGGGGGGTCTGTCAAAGCAGCGAACGCACGCGAGCTGATGGGCATCCCGGACGTCAACGGGGCTCTGGTCGGTGGGGCAAGCCTTAAGGCTGCCGATTTTCTGGGCATCATCGCAGCCTTCGATCCTGCGGCGGCCTGATGGCGCGCGGGGCCGTTTGTCGGCCTCCTGACGTTGAGACAAACACAACACGCTTGGCCCACGGGAGTTCAAGGTTGACGGGGAAGATGAGAACCAGATGGCACGTCGTCTTGACCGCAGTATCGCTGATGACGGGACCGTTGGTGGCGGCACCACTCGATCCGGCGGCGTGCGATGCTGCCAAGCTCGAACACGACCAGATGACGGACATCCCCGCGATTCTTGAGCGTGGCCCAGCGTGGGCGAAAGCCAACTTGCACGCGCGCGATCTTGCCAGGGTGGCGCGCTGGATCGAATTGCAGGAAATCGTTGTTTTCCGCTGTCGCCGGGGGCCGGTGACGGCTGCAGCGCAGCGGGCTGGCGCTGAAGCTGCCATCATCGAAAATCCTCCGCCTCCGCCAGCGCCTCCGCCAGCGCCTGGGGCCAAACCCGCCGATGGTGCGGGTTTACCCGCAGCCCTAACACCAGCCTCGACACCAGCAGCGGCCGCTAAGCCGTCGCCAGTTGCCCCAGGTGCGGGGGTTAGCGCATCTGACGCGGTGGCAACACAGCCCAAACCCAAATCTGAGCCAAAGCCCAAACCCAAGCCGAAGCCCGCGCCCGTCGCGACCGATGCCGGTGCATCACCCGCGGGCGGACCCACAGCCGCCGCTCCATCGGCTGGGCCAGCATCAGGGGCGGCGGCTGCACCGCCTGCACCGGTCAAAAAGAAGCCCGCACCCAAGCCCGAAGCGGCTGACGCTGTCCCGAAAGCTGAGCCGGGAAAACTCTGATGGTTGTTGTGCTGATCCGCGTTCGATGTCTGTGTCAGTGAGACCGACGATTTCAGCCAGCAGAAGTGGTTTAGGTACGCGACATTATTGCCGTTGCAACGCCGGTGGCGGCTCTGGCGGGCGCAGGGCAAGTCGTGTAATCCTCGCGATCTTATCAAAGCTCTCCAGGACACGATTTCGCCCATGCAACTCGTTCTGCTCGTCGTTCATATGCTGATTGCCGTGGCGCTCGTGGGCGTCGTTCTGCTGCAAAAGTCCGAGGGCGGCGCGCTCGGGATTGGCGGCGGTGGTGGCGGTGGCTTCATGACAGGCCGTGGCACGGCAAACTTCCTGACCCGTTCGACCGCAATGTTGGCTGCGGCGTTTTTTGCGACCAGTCTTGGGCTCACGCTGCTGGCGCAACACTCCCAGCCGACGGGATCGATCCTCGACACCTTGAAGTCGCCTGCATCGACGGGAGCCCCGGTGAAGCCTGCTGGTGACGCGGGACCTGCGGCTGTGGGCGCTGGTACGACGGCAAGTGATGCCAAACCGGGCGATACCAAGCCCGGCGATGCCAAGCCTGAAGGTCGCGGTGGCATCCTCGATAAGATTTCTCCAGCAGGTCCAGCGCCGCTTCCGAGATAATCACGGCCGAGAGTGAGGGACATCGACGTGAGCCGACACGCGCTGACACTGGCCGCGTTGACACTGGCACGACGCTACGTTCCCCACGGGGTGACTGCTGCGCTCGTCCTGGGCGTCGGTGTTGCGGCGTGTTCGGGCGGGGCTGAGACGTCGCTGCCATCTTCTAGCGGTTCGCCGTTGTTGAGCGGGGTGTCGTCGGGCGGGGTGTCCGTTGGTGGTGCCGCCGTCGGTGCCGTGACCGGGTATGGTGCGGCAAACGCCTTCATCACCACCGGATATTCCGAGCGCGAGATCGAACCTGACCGGATGTTGGTGCGCGCTAAAGGAAGCGCGAGCACGCCGGTCGCGCGCATCGAAAAAATCGCGCTGGCCCGCGCCGCCGAGATTGGCGTTGAAACCGGCAAGCCATATTTCAAGGCCGGACCGCCGACACAGTCTGTCTCTTGTAAGGCCGCCAAGGACGCTGTCCACAAGAGCGGCAACGTGCCGGCCGAACGCAACACGATCGTCGAGATCGACGTCACTTATGCCAAGCGCGCACCCGACCCGAGCTATCAGGCCTCAAGCGGCGTTCACAACGCGCTCGTGGCTGAACTGGCCTCCGACGTGGTGAGCCCGGAAGCAAAATCTGCCGCAGCCGCTGCCATGCTTGCCCAGTGCGGCAAATGAGCGTTTCAGCGTGATGTCGGCATAAGACGGGGACAAATCGACCGTGGACGAGCGCAAAAAGCGCTTCTGGTCGCGCGGGGTTCATGACAGAACCAAATCCCATGCAGCGCTATATTTTCATCACTGGCGGCGTGGTCTCGTCACTCGGAAAAGGTCTCGCGTCAGCAGCGCTCGGTGCGTTGCTGCAAGCGCGCGGGTATTCAGTCCGACTGAAGAAGCTCGACCCCTATCTTAACGTCGATCCTGGCACCATGAGCCCGTATCAGCACGGGGAAGTCTTCGTTACGGATGACGGGGCGGAAACCGACCTCGATCTTGGCCACTACGAGCGCTTCACGGGCGTTCCGGCCCGCAAGGCCGACAACGTCACGACGGGACGGATCTATCAAGACATTCTCACCCGTGAACGGCGCGGCGATTACCTCGGCGGAACTGTGCAGGTGATCCCCCACGTGACGGATGCGATCAAGGCGTTCGTGACGAGTGGTAACGAGGGCGTCGATTTCGTGCTGACGGAAATCGGCGGTACGGTTGGCGACATCGAGGGGTTGCCGTTCTTCGAGGCTATCCGGCAGCTTGGAAACGATCTGCCGCGCGGGACGTCGATCTACATTCATCTGACGCTGGTGCCCTACATTCCAAGCGCTGGCGAACTCAAGACCAAGCCGACGCAGCATTCGGTTAAGGAATTGCGCTCCATCGGCATCCAGCCCGATATTCTTCTGTGCCGCTCCGACCGCGAGGTGCCGGCAAGCGAGCGGCGCAAGATTGCGCTGTTCTGCAATGTGCGGGAGGAGGCGGTCATTCAGGCGCTCGACGTGGCCTCCATCTATGATGTGCCGCTCGCGTACCACCGCGAGGGCCTTGATACGGAGGTGTTGGCAGCGTTTGGAATCACGGGTGCGCCGAGCCCAAACCTTGCCAGATGGACGCAGATTTCGCACACCATCGCCAACCCCGAAGGCGAAGTCACGATTGCGATCGTTGGCAAATATACGGGGCTCAAAGACGCCTATAAATCGCTGACTGAGGCGTTGGTCCACGGTGGGATTGCCAACCGCGTTCGGGTCAATCTCGAATGGATCGAAAGTGAAGTTTTTGAGCGCGAAGACCCAGCCGCCCACCTCCACGACGTGCACGGGATCCTTGTCCCGGGCGGCTTTGGCGAGCGCGGTGCCGAGGGCAAGATCCTTGCCGCCCGTTTTGCCCGGACCCGCAACGTGCCGTATTTCGGCATCTGCTTTGGCATGCAGATGGCGACCATTGACGTGGCGCGAGCGAGCGGCGTTGCTGACGCGAGCTCAACGGAATTTGGCCCATGCGCCGATCCAGTCGTCGGCTTGATGACTGAATGGATGCGCGGCAACGAGCTCGAAACCCGGCGCGCCAATGGGGAATTGGGCGGCACGATGCGGCTTGGCTCGTATGCTGCGACCTTGCGTCGCGGCAGTAAGGCCGCGGAAATCTATCGAGACACCAGCATTTCGGAACGGCATCGGCACCGTTATGAAGTGAACATGCGTTACCGTGATCGGCTCGAAGCGGCGGGACTGGTGTTTTCGGGCGTGTCGCCGGACGGGTTGCTCCCCGAGATCGTCGAGATCACCGGGCACCCGTGGTTCGTGGGTGTCCAGTTCCACCCCGAGTTGAAGTCGCGGCCGTTCGAGCCCCACCCTCTCTTTCAGAGCTTTATCGCGGCAGCAATCGAGCAGAGCCGCCTCGTTTGATTTCGGTTGTTGGCGAGGTGCCGACGAGATGTGGCCGTTTGACCACGGCTGACGGCACGCTACAGATCGGTTATGCCATTGGCGGTTGCAGTGTTTAATCAAATGATTACAA
>JBBRKD010000029.1:0-9654 GCA_038218255.1 Hyphomicrobiales bacterium
CGCGAGCGTATCGACGACGCGGGTCATGAAGAGAACTTGTTTGTTCAGCCGGGCGAGTTCGGCGTTCAGAAAGCCCATGTCGAACGGCGCATTGTGGATGACCAGCGTATCGTCGCCGATGTAGGCGAGAAAATCGTTCGCGACGGTTGAAAACAGAGGTTTGTCGCGCAGAAACTGGGTCGAAAGGCCGTGGACGGCTTCAGCTTCGCGCGGCACGTCGCGCTCGGGATTGATACACGCGTGGAACTCGGAGCCCGTCGGCCGCCGGTTGATAAGTTCAATACAGCCGATTTCGATCAGGCGATCGCCGTTCTTGGGATCAAGCCCGGTGGTTTCGGTGTCGAGGACGATTTCGCGCATGTGAGGCTCCGATCGTAAATTCCCACGTCCGGCGGCGATCCGCCGACCCGCCGGAGCTGACCCGAGCAAAGCGAGGAACAGCCAGCTTGAGGCCAGAAGATAAGCGACTAGGTCCAATGACGGGCGTAGGCCACACCAACCCGATCACTGAACTGCGTGAGAGCCTGATCGATTTGAGCGTGCGTGTCTGTGACTGTGCCCGACGTATCCACGACGAAGGTCGCCCGGCTGCGTTTTTCAGCGTCCGGGATCTGGCGGGCGAGGATGGCGTCGAGGCGAGACGCCGTCATGCCAGGGCGGGCGAGCACGCGGACGCGCTGAGTTGCTGGATCGGTCGAGACGACCATGACGGCATCGACGAGAGCATCAGCGCGGGTTTCAAACAACAGCGGGATTTCAAGGACGGCCCAAGCCGCGCCGCGGGAGTGCTCGGCGTGCAGGAACGTGCGTTCGGCGGCGCGAACGAGCGGGTGGACGATTGCTTCGAGGCGCGCAAACGCTTCGGGCGAGGCACCAAGCGCCGACGCCAGTTTGGCGCGATCAACAGTTCCGTGAGCGGTGGTGCCGGGGAAGGCCGCCTCGATCAGCGGGACACCGGCCCCAGCATAGAGTGCGTGGACGTGGGCGTCAGCATCGAACACGGCGATCCCGCGGTCGACGAGGTGCCGGGCAGCTGTTGATTTTCCCATGCCGATGGAGCCGGTCAGGCCGAGGATGAGCATGGTGAACGATCCAAAAGTGAGGGGTCCAAAAAGATGGGAGTTCGAAGGGACACCCCTCGAATGGATGGAAGTGCGATAGCCCGTATCGCGAAGCGAACGTGCGTGTCCTTCGCCGACATACCGTTGATCATGCCCCGGCGAGGATATCGGCTTCGACGAGGGCACGCAGTTCAGGCGTGACGGTCGGGGTGACTCCGTACCAACGGGCAAAACCTGGCACGGCCTGGTGGAGCAGCATGCCAAGGCCATCAACGGTCGTGAGGTCGTGGAGGCGGGCGGCGCGCAGGAACGCGGTTTCACGTGGCACGTAAACGATATCGGATACGATACAGGCTGGATCAAAGCATGAGAAATCAATCCCGACATCACCTTGGTCTTTGAGGCCAAGCGCTGTGGTGTTGACGAGCACAGCGGCATCGCGAGACAGCACGGTGCGCTGGTCCCACGGGTGGGCGGTAACACGCGCCCCAAAATCGGCAGCGAGCGCCTCGGCGCGGTCGAATGTGCGGTTGAAGATGCGGACGGACGCCACACCGGCTTCGAGAAAGCCATAGCAGATCGCACGCGCAGCGCCGCCAGCACCCAAGATGGCGATGGGCGCGTCGCGGTCGCGCCAGTGGGGCGCGGATGCTGCGAGATGGGTCATGTAGCCGTAAATGTCAGTATTATCCGCGCACAGGGCGTCACCATCGAGCCAGAGCGTGTTGGCAGCACCCACGGCACGCGCGGCGGGTTCGCGGTGCGTGGCTGCCGCAAAGGCAGCCTCTTTATGGGGGACGGTGACGTTGCAGCCGACCAAGCCACGCGCGGCCAGTGACCCAAGGAACATCTGAAGATCTGCAGGTTCGACGGCAACCTTCACGTAGCTGCCGTCAATGCCGTGCATCTTGAGCCAGTAGCCGTGAATGAGCGGCGAGCGGGAATGCGCAACCGGCCAGCCGATGACACACGCGTGTCTCATGACGGGAGCGCCCCTCGAGCACGCAGTTCGGCGAGCAGCGGGATCATGGGCAGGCCAAGGATCGTGAAATAATCGCCATCGATGGAATCAAACAATTGCAGGCCCATGCCTTCGAGCTGATAGGCCCCGACGGACGAGCAGATGCGCTCGCCGGTGCGCGCGATGTAGGTGTCGAGAAAGGCATCAGAAAAGCGCCGCATGGTGAGATGGGCCGTATCACACGTACCCCAGACGGGTGCGCCATCCTGGGCCAGCACAACGGCAGAGTGCAGTGCGTGGGTTTGCCCGCGCAGGCGGTCGAGATGATCGCGAGCGGCGGTGAGGTCGGCTGGCTTTTCAAACAGGCGTGAGCCCAGCGCCAGCGTTTGATCGGCCCCGATGACCAGTGCGCCGGGGTTGCGGGCGCTCACGGCGCAGGCTTTGGCGCGGGCAAGAACACCGGCGACGTGGTCAGCGTCGACGCAGTCGTTCTCGTTGAAGAGCGATGCGCGAATGTCAGCTTCATCCACATCGTCGGCGGGCACAACGGCAATGAGCAACCCGGCAGACGCGAGCAACTGGCGACGGATGGCGCTACCCGACGCGAGAATGAGACGCTGGGTCATGGCTGTTGCCGCCCCTCATCCCGTCCGTCTCCCCGCGCAGGACGGGGAGACGGGGCAACGCAGTCTCTAACCAACCCGTCAGCATTGTTGTCAGTCCCAAAAGACGGGAGGCTCGGAGGGTGCCCCTCCAAGCGGCTTTGGGCGGCAGCCCAAGTCGCAAAGCGACATCTAACAGCCGCGCCCTCAAAACAAATCATCACCCGACCTCATGCGGGGTGAGGCCGGCCTTTTTGTCTTGCATCCGGCGAATGATGGCGGCGGCACTTTCTTCAATGGAGCGGCGGGTCACGTCGAGGATATCCCAGCCGTGCTCGGCGCACAGGCGGCGGGATTGGGCAATCTCGGTGGCGATTTCCTGGCGGTCGACATAGGCATCGAGGTTGCGGTTGGACAGATGCTCGGCGCGGTTGCGGCGGATTTCGGCGATGCGATCGGCACTGGCAACGAGGCAGACGACAAATGCCGTGTGGGGCTCAAACAGGGGCTGTGGGAGCGGGACGCCGGGAACGATCGGCACGTTGACGGTTTTATACCCCCGCTGCGCCAGATAGATCGCCGTCGGCGTTTTAGACGTGCGGGAGATGCCAAGCAGGACGATATCGGCTTCGTTGAGATCGTCGGGCAGCCGGCCGTCGTCATAGTTGAGCGTAAAATTCATCGCATCGATGCGACGGAAATAAGCGGCATCGAGCACGTGCTGACCAGCGACTGTGGGGGATCGAGGCGCGCCGAGATAACTTTCAAAAATCTGCATGATAGGAGCGAGAACGTAGAGGCTGGGCAACATCAATTCGCGGCAGCGGGCTTCAAGTGTCTCGGCGAGTTCCTTGTTGGTCACGGTGTACAGCACGATACCAGGCGCCTGCTCGATTTCTTGCAGGACGCGCTTCATCTGCTTGGCCGTACGCACGAGGGGGTGGACATGCTCAATCGGGCGCACAACGGCAAATTGAACGGCAGCCGCTTTTGCGATCGTCGTCAGAGTTTCGCCGGTGGAATCCGACACCAAGTGGAGATGGAAGTAGCTCGGCAACGGTGCGGCCATCGGTGGACAACTCCAACCCTTTTGCACAGCCCCCCGCTGCGGAGAGGGTTATCCGTCGTGGTCGGCTCACCCATCCACCGTTTGCCCCACAGGTCGGCCAGAACGACCCCGTTGCCAACGGCCTCAACAACCCAAACGCTGTGAGAGAGTTCTGGGGGGCTCACAAAGCGGTTGTCAACACCAAGCCAACACCTGCAGCCTCTGCAACCCGTCCTCTAAGGCCTTGGCATCCAACGTCTGATTAGCGCCTTGTGGTTTTGAACCCGCCCTGCCAATAGATTTAGGCACGCGCTCGGCGGCGCGGCGATGGCCTGGGGATAGCGCGTGGACAGGCCCCGTATCCCCGCAACCCACCGCATAAGAGTCACACTAAGAGACTTCAAGACTCTCTATCAGGATTTAAGTGAAGACATGACGATCGCACCTGAGACGGCCACCAAAGCAGCTGAGCGGCGCTTCATGACGCCTTTACGCGGCAAGGCGATCTCCCCGCCACCGATCTGGTTGATGCGTCAGGCGGGCCGTTATCTGCCGGAGTACAAGGCGACCAGGGCGGAAGCAGGCAGCTTCCTGGGGTTGTGCTACAATCCCAAAATGGCCGCTGAAGTGACCCTGCAACCCATCCGACGCTATGGCTTTGACGCCTCGATCCTGTTTTCCGACATTCTCGTTGTGCCCGACGCGCTTGGACAATCTGTGAGCTTCAACGAGGGCGAAGGCCCACGGCTCGATCCGATCCGCGACACGGCGGGCCTGGCGCGTCTGAACATGGATGGGACCGGTAAAAAGTTCTCCATCATCTGTGAGACGGTTGCACGCCTCCGGTCCGATCTGCCCAACGAAACCGCGTTGATTGGCTTTTGCGGCGCACCTTGGACGGTTGCGACCTACGTCGTCGGCGGGCAGGGATCGTCTGATCAGTCACATGCGCGAAGCTGGGCCTATCGCGATCCGGTGGGCTTCCAGCAGCTGATCGATATCCTTGTCGAAACATCGATTGATTATCTCTGCCAGCAGGTAGCAGCCGGTGCCGACGTGCTGCAGATTTTCGATAGCTGGGCTGGAAGCTTAGCCGATAACCAGTTCCGCCAATGGGTGATCGCGCCGACAAAGCGCATCGTGGCCGGCGTGAAGGCAAAACATCCAGGCGTGCCGATCATCGGCTTTCCGCGCGGGGCCGTGGGACTATCGGCTGAGTTCGTCAAGGAAACGGGCGTCGACGCGGTCAGTTGCGATACGGCGATGCCGCTGACCGTGATGGCTGACTTGCAGGTCAAGACCGGCAAGGCCGTGCAAGGCAACATCGACCCGCTGCTACTGGTGGCAGGCGGGGCAGCGCTCGATGCGCGGATCGACGAGACGCTCGCAGCGCTCGCGGGCCAGCCGTTTATTTTCAACCTCGGTCATGGAATCGTGCCACAGACGCCGCCGGAGCATGTGGCGCGGCTCGTCGAGCGGGTTCGGGCATGGAAGGGGTAAACGAAGCATGACGTGGCTGCTGTATCTCAAAGCCGTTCACGTCATGGCTGTGATGGCCTGGATGGCTGGGATGTTTTATCTGCCACGCCTGTTCGTCTACCACGTGGAGGCTGGCCCAAAGGCTGAGATCGCGGCGACATTTGGCGTGATGGAAGAGCGTTTGCTGCGCATCATCATGACGCCGGCACTGATCACGGTTTGGATCACGGGACTGATCTTGGTGTGGCAGCAGGCGCAATACAATCAAGGCTGGTTTCACGCGAAGTTCGCCCTCGTGATCGCCATGAGCGCGATGCACGGCATGATGAGCAAATGGCGTAAAGACCTAGCCGCTGGGACCAACACGAAGGACAGCCGTTTCTTTCGCATTGCCAACGAAGTTCCCACGGTCCTGATGGCCGGGATCGTGATTTTCGTGATCGTGAAGCCGTTTTAGGCGCGACGCAGATGCGCACGATCGATGACCAGATCGCCGAACTACAGGAACGACTATCGCATCTGCGTCCGCTCGATGCGCGCGCAGTTACCGACCTGAACCGCTCCTATGATGTCCTCATTACGTATACATCAAACGCCATCGAAGGCAGCACGCTGACGCACGGCGAAACGGCGACATTGATCGAGAAAGGCGTGACGGTTGGCGGAAAACCGTTGCGCGACCACCTAACGGCGGCAGACCATTATGCGGCCATGGGCTGGGCGCGTGAGATCGCGACGAGCAAGACGCCGATTGACGAACGGCTCATATGCGAGCTGCATCGACGGATCGTGCTGCGGAGCGACCCCGAAATTGGCGGACGATATGCCGACGCGCCGCGAAGGGCTGTCGGGACGGCCACGGTGTATCCAGCGTACAGCAAAATACCAAAGCTGATGGCGGCCCTCTCGGAACGCTCGATGGCATCGGTTGCGACCGTAGCAACGGCCTTTCAGGCGCACCTCGACATTGCGAGCATTCATCTCTTTCGCGACGGGAATGGTCGAGCGGCGCGGCTATTGATGAACCTTATTTTAATCCGCGCGGGCTTTCCGCCGATGTCGATTGGACCCGAAGTCAGAACTGCCTACATCGGGGCGCTGGAAGCTCATCAGACCGGCAGCGACCTGGAGGCTTATCCGCTGTTCATGAAACAGCGCCTGCTTGCGACGCTGGAAGAATACCTGTCTGTTGTGGCCCCGCCAGGCTGAGCTTAACGATAAAGTTCGATCTTTCGTTTGGCCGCGAACTCTGCTACGGCTAGCAAAATTGAATAAGCGAGGCCTCCCCGGCTGAGCTGCCGGTTGCCCGTTCGTGCGCTCTGAATGCCCATTCATTCAGAGGATACCAAGCGCGGGCCGACCAGGCCACATGGGACCGCCCCATGGTCACGACCCTCCCCGGACACGTCTGCATGCGACGATCGTAACTCGATAGCCTAGTTGAACGCTTAGCCCCCTTGCTCTTGGTCATCGCGCACAAACGCCACCGATGGACCCCCATCCCCAAACACGCATGCGCCAAGCGGCGATGTCCGCAGGCGCCGGAGTTTCCCGATATGACGGACATCCCAGCGATTGCTGAGACGAGCGCTGCGGCCAAAGCCGCACCGAAAGAAGTCAAGCTGCAGGACCTGAAGCGAAAGTCGCCGACCGACATGCTGTCGTTCGCCGAGCAGGTCGGCGTCGAAAACGCATCCACACTGCGCAAGCAGGAACTGATGTTTGCGGTTCTCAAAGAACTCGCAGCCAAAGATACCGAGATCATCGGCACCGGCGTCGTGGAAGTGCTGCAGGACGGCTTTGGCTTCCTACGTTCGCCGGATGCAAACTATCTCCCAGGACCCGACGACATCTACGTCTCGCCGACGCAGATCCGGCGCTTCGCGTTGAGAACCGGCGACACGGTGGACGGCTTGATCCGCTCACCCAAAGATGGCGAACGCTATTTCGCACTGCTGAAGGTGAGCAAGATCAATTTCGAAGAGCCAGAAGCTGCCAAGCACAAGGTGAACTTCGACAACCTCACGCCGCTTTATCCCACCAAGTGGTTGAAAATGGAGATCGAGGATCCAACGATCAAGGATTTCTCCTCCCGCGTGATCGATATCGTCTCCCCGATCGGCAAAGGCCAGCGCGCGCTCATCGTCGCCCCACCGCGTACGGGTAAGACCGTGCTATTGCAAAACATTGCAGCCAGCATCGCGAGAAATCACCCTGAATGCTTTTTGATTGTGCTGCTGATCGACGAGCGACCGGAAGAAGTCACCGACATGCAGCGCTCGGTAAAGGGCGAAGTGGTGGCCTCCACCTTTGACGAGCCACCCTCGCGCCACGTCCAGGTCACGGAAATGGTGATCGAAAAGGCCAAGCGCCTCGTCGAGCACAAGCGCGACGTGATCATTCTGCTGGACAGCATCACGCGTCTTGGGCGCGCTTATAATACGGTCGTGCCAAGCTCGGGCAAGGTCCTGACAGGCGGCGTGGACAGCAACGCGCTTCAGCGGCCCAAGCGCTTTTTTGGTGCCGCTCGCAACATCGAAGAAGGTGGCTCGCTGACCATCATCGCGACTGCGCTGGTGGATACGGGTTCACGCATGGACGAAGTGATCTTTGAAGAATTCAAAGGCACGGGTAACTCTGAGATCATTCTCGATCGCAAGGTCTCAGATAAGCGCGTGTTCCCTGCAATCGACATCGCCCGCTCGGGCACACGCAAGGACGAATTGCTCGTACCTAAAGATCAACTGCGCAAGATCCATGTCCTCCGGCGCATTCTCAACCCGATGGGCACGATGGACGGAATCGAGTTCCTGCTCGATAAACTCAAAACGACAAAAACCAATAGCGACTTCTTCCAGTCGATGGATACCGGCGCGAAGAATTAACCCGACGAGCAAACATCGGGGTTCGCGATGACGGGTGCTGTGATCGGCCGAACGTTGCCGAATTGGGTGTCGCGCGCCCTGCCTTCAGCAATCAGCGTCGAAGGACGCTATACGCGGCTCGACCGGCTCAATGCGGCGCGCCATGGTCAAGAGCTCAGCCGCGTGTTTGTAAGATGCGAGCCTGAGACGTGGCGCTATCTCGCATACGGGCCGTTCAACGATGAGGCGTCGTTTTTGGCGTGGCTGGAGTCAGCGTGCGCTGCGTCCGACCCGTTGTTTCATGCCGTCATCGATCGTGCGACGGGCCAAGCGCTCGGTGTCGCGAGCCTCATGCGGATCGATCCCGCAAACGGCGTGATGGAAGTCGGGCATATTCATTTCTCACCATCCATGAAGCGCTCGCGGATCGGCACGGAAGCCATCTATCTGCTGATGCGGCGCGCGTTTGATGACCTTGGCTATCGGCGCTTAGAATGGAAATGCGATGCGTTAAACGCGCCGTCGCGCCGGGCGGCAGAACGGTTTGGGTTCACATATGAAGGCACGTTCCGGCAGGCGGTGGTCGTTAAAGGGCGAAATCGCGATACCGCGTGGTTTTCGGTGATTGACGGCGAATGGCCAGCAATCAAAGCGCGCTTTGAGGCCTGGCTCGATCCGGCGAATTTCGACTCAGTTGGCGCTCAGCGCTCAAGTTTGGGCATCACGCGTTCAGGCTCGTAACGCGATTAAGCGTCCGCGATTGAGCACAACGTCAAAACTGTGCGTGCGCTCGCAAACATGCAGCGTCGAAGGGTTTTGGAACCTTCTGGGTGTGTGTTGGGTTGCTCTGACAGACGGGTACGATGCCCAAAGCGCCAAGCGCAGTTCATGTAACCAAATCAGGACGAAAATGACATGCAGCCCTTGAAAACGATTTGCGCTCTTGGATTTTTAGCCCTGACGCTTTCGGGGTGTGCAGACAACGCTTTAAACGGTGGTTACAACGGCGAAGCACCAATGCGGATGGCATCGATTCCAGCGCCCGCCACCGCGAGCAGCCAAGCCAGACCGGATTCGGTGGCCACGGCCATCCGAAATGAAGCTGCGGTAAGCTACGTCTATCGCGGCGGGCGCGACCCGGTCACCGGACAGGCCACGCTGCAGCAGTGAGAGCCAGCGGCCGGGAGTCGTACCGCGTTCTGGTTCTTGGAAACTCCTCAAAGATGCGTTGATGTGAGGCGTAAGAACTCGACGAGTGTCGCGACCAGTATGCTGCAGCCCAAACCAGCAGGCCTTCATACTCTGCGTCGCTGACAGGTCCGGGGCCGCGGGCGATGAGATTGTCGCGGCACGATTCCCACGGGAGATCGAGCCAGACGAGATCCGTGGCGCGCGGCACGGCGATTTCGATGAGCCAGCCGAACACGCCCTCAATGATCCACTGGGGTCCGGCGGCGAACGTGAGCGTCATGTCACGCGCTTCGGCCGCGCTGCGTTTATCCAACGCAACCATATCGCGCCAATACACAGTGTCGAGATTGAGCACGGGGATGGAATCGCGCGCGGCGAGGTGGGCTGCGAGCGTCGATTTACCCGACCCAGCGTTGCCGATGATAAGCGTGCGGTGGGGCCGGAGTTC
>JBBRKD010000030.1:0-9444 GCA_038218255.1 Hyphomicrobiales bacterium
GGCAACGACCTTGCCCATGTCCTTCATACCGGCAGCGCCGATGGCGGCAATGATCCCGCTAGCGGCTGCCTTCACTTCGGCATCGCTCATCTGCTTAGGCATGTAGCTTTCGATCACCGCGATCTCGGCCTGTTCGCTGGCGGCGAGTTCTGGCCGTCCACCGTTGGTGAACTGTTCAACCGAATCGCGCCGCTGCTTGATCATCTTGGCAAACACCTGGAGGATCTCGGCATCCGTGATCGCGTCCTTGCCCGACGGCCGCGCATCGATGTCGGCCGACTTGATCGCCGAATTCATCAGCCGGATCGTGCCGAGCTTGGCCTTTTCGCCCGCTCGCATGGCATCTTTCATATCGGCGGTGAGTTTGTCGCGCAGCATGGTCGCTCCTCATGTTCGTCAAGGCGGCTGTCTACGCTCCCACCCGCCCCTCCAGCAAGCGCTAGCCGCGCGCGCCGCCACATCGGCTGGATCGACCTTCCGAACGGCCCGACATGTGGTACACTGAGAAATATCGGCCGGTCGTCATCTCCAGTCCCCAGATTTGGCGTGCGCACCATGAAGCGAGACTTCGAGTTTGACGCGTCAGATACGGCTGCGTTTCTCGATCACATTTATTCGGTTTCGGTCGATCCCGAGCGCATGGTTGACCTCGTCGATAGTTGGGAGCGCCAACTCGGATTGACCGGGGTCGAGCGCAGCAGCGCAACTGCGCCCGATGGCCATCAGACATTTTCGGTGCGCGACCAGGTCGTCCAGGCGCTCGACAAGGTCATCTCCGCCCACGCCTCCCGCATCGCCGAGCTTCTTTCAGGCTTCAGAACCGCAGCCTGCATCATCAACGCGTCGGGCTTGATCGTTGCCTCAAACGAGGCTGCAGCAACCGTTCTCAACATTATGCCGGGGCATCGCCTGTCAGACCTTGAGATCGAGCCGGACGACTTCGAAGCTTTGGCAGACAAGGTCGCGCTCCTCGCGTCCGCTAGTGCGTGCCGAGACGCAATTCTGCAGTTCCGGCAGGTGGGGTCTAGCCACCATGTCCTGGCCCATCTGCGCGCCGTCGATGCCGGGAGCAGCGGCCGCCACCTCGTGATGGTCACGAGCGAACACCATTGGCCCGACGCCGTCACCGAGCTGTTGAGAACGTCCTATGGTGTCACCACTCGAGAAGCCTTTGTGCTGCAGTGCATCACGCGCGGCGAATCCGTTGCCGACATCGCCGTTGCAACCAAGAGATCAGAAGCGACGATCCGCTCGCAAATCCAAGCGCTGTTGCAGAAGTCGGGTCTGGGCTCGCAATCTGAACTCATCCGGCTCGGAACAACCTTGTTGCATTCGATGGGCGGTCCGGCGGTGAATGAGGCCTCGGCAAACGGCACGAAGCTGCCGCCGCTTTATACACTCAAGCCGCTCGCGTTGCCCGACGGCCGAACGATCTTCTACAGGGTCGCTGGAGCCCCGTTGGGACGGCCGTTCCTGCTATAGCCATCGGGTCAGGGCTTCATCCGCTGGACGGACGCAGCCGAACGCGAGATGGAGCGTCGCGGCCTGCAGATGATCGCGCCGGTGAGAGCAGGATATGGGCCCTCGTCCCCGTGCCCGCCGCACGCAAACATCTACGATGTTGCAGCCGACGATATCCTGCAGCTCCTCGCCGAGCTTGGCGTGCAATCCTGTCCCGTGGTTGCGATCTGCGATGACTTCAAGCTTGCCCTTCATGCCGCACAGCGAAAGCCGGGCGTCGTTTCCGCGATCATCGGGGCGGCCCCGACCATGCCGCTCAAGACGCCGGAGCAGTTCGACCGCCTCACAAAATTTGTCCGCTTCATCCAGATGAATGCAACCTATGCGCCAAGGACCCTTCCCTACGTTTCGCTTCTGTTTTTCCACTTGGCGCGCCGTCTCGGGTCGCGCCGATTTCTAGAGACGATGATGGGCAGTTGTGCGGCAGATGTGCGCGCCATTCGCAATCCAACGACGGGCAAACCAATGGAGGCCAGCACCGAAATCGTGTTGACCGAACACTTCATGGCCCATCATGCGTGGTCGCTTGAAATCATCCAGTTTGCAAAGCCCTGGGCCAGCCTACTCCTCGATTGCCGGACGCCGATCACCGTGATCACCGGCGTCGACGATCCGTTCTCGCCGATTGCAACGGTCCGCGAGTATTGCAAATTGAAGCCCGCGATCAAGCTGACGGAGGTTGCCGACGCTGGGCAGACGCTCGTCTACACCCATCACGACTTGGTTCTCGATGCTGTCGAAGCCGCTCTTGCCACCGGCTGATATGGCTCATCTGATGGCGACTGTTCCAGCTGAGCAAATGGTTCGCGGCATGATCGATCAAACGCTGGCCGCACACGGGCGTCGCTGCGCCGCGCCGTCGTGCCGACCCCCGCCCCTGCCGACCCCCGCCCCTGCCGACCCCCATGCCGCAGCACATGCCAGCCCAGCGTTCATTGACGTGGCGACCTGGCTCCCCTAATCAGCTCACCTACCAAACAATCCCGCTCAGCCAGCGCGTTCAGCCGTGCAGATTAAACCTGCCTGCGGACGCGCGGCTGCCCTTGGAGGCTGCGCATCGTGACATCGACATTTCTCAACAGCGCCGCTGCCGCGCCCCTCCCCTGGACGACTGCAGTCAGGACCGCGCGCCTCGTGCTCGCGGACGGCACGGTCATCTCAGGGTTCGGCCTTGGCGCGACGGGCTCGGCCGTCGGTGAAGTCTGTTTCAACACGGCGATGACCGGCTATCAGGAAATCCTGACCGACCCGTCGTACGCCGGGCAAATCATCACGTTTACATTCCCCCACATTGGCAATGTCGGCACCAATTCAGTCGACAGCGAAACCTCCAACCTCGCCGCCCGTTCCGGCGTGCGCGGGTGCGTGCTGCGCGCGCCCGTCACCGCGCCGTCGAATTATCGCGATCAGGCCAATCTGAACACCTGGCTCGCAGCCCGGGGCATCATTGCGATCTCGGGGATCGACACGCGTGCGCTGACCGCCATCATCCGCGAAAAGGGTATGCCGAACGGCGTCATCGCGCACGATCTCGCCGGGCACTTCGATATTGACGCCTTGAAGGCCCAGGCTCAAGCGTGGCCGGGGCTGCTCGGGCTCGATCTCGTCCCCGACGTCACGACCGGGCAAAGCTATACCTGGGACGAGATGCGCTGGGCCTGGGGGCAGGGCCATCGCGCCAACACCAACCCTGAGTTCCATGTCGTGGCGATCGACTACGGCTTGAAGCGCAACATCCTGCGTTGCCTTGCCTCGGCCGGTGCCCGCGTGACCGTTCTTCCAGCAACGGCGACCGCTGACGACGTGTTGGCGCGCGATCCAGATGGCATCTTCCTCTCGAACGGCCCTGGCGATCCAGCAGCCACTGGCACCTATGCCGTGCCCGTCATCCAGGCGCTGGTCGCCTCCGGCAAGCCGATGTTTGGCATTTGCCTTGGCCATCAGATGCTTGGCCTGGCGCTGGGTGCCTCGACCACGAAGATGCATCAGGGTCATCACGGCGCAAACCACCCCGTGAAAGATTATACAACTCAGAAAGTCGAAATCGTCTCGATGAATCACGGGTTTGCCGTCGATCGGGCAAGCCTGCCAGCAAGCGTTGAAGAAACGCACATCTCGCTGTTCGACGGGTCGAATTGCGGCCTCCGCCTCAAGGGCCGGCCAGTGTTCTCCGTCCAGCACCATCCCGAAGCAAGCCCTGGCCCCCAGGACAGCCACTATCTGTTCGTGCGCTTTGCCAACATGATGCGTGCGGCCAAAGGCCAACCGGGGAAGCCCGAGCGGGCCGCTTGAGCCTTTCGTTAGTAGCCCTTGGCTGCTAGTCTAATCCCATGAACGAGCAGCGCCCGTTTCCTGAGGCAGGCCCCCGCGAACTGCCAACCACGCAGGCCGCTGACGGCCTGCCGCGCTATGCCTGGACCCTCGAACAGTTCGATCAACTCTCCGATCTTGGTGTCTTCGGCGAGGACGACCGCATCGAACTGATCGAGGGGGAATTGGTTCCGATGCAATCAAAGGGCACGCGCCACGAACGTATGAAGACCAAGCTTCTCAACTGGTTTGGTCGGCGCCTGCCGGAAACCTTGGAACTTGCCGTCAAACTGGGTTGGCGGCCGCGTGACGGCGTCTACATTGAGCCCGATCTTCTAATCTGCGAGGCGACGGCGTCGCCAGCGCTGGTTCCACCGAACCGCGTTTTGCTTGCGATCGAAGTTGCAGGCTCTAGTCTGGCCTACGACCTCGGCCGCAAGGCGCAGCTCTATGCCAGCCTTGGCGTCCGCGACTACTGGGTCATCGATGCCGCGACCCTTGACACCCGCGTATTCCGCGATCCGTCGCCGGACGGTTACGTAAGCCAAACAACTTGCACGGCCGACCTCGTCCTCACACCGTTTCTTCTGCCCGACCTGTCCCTCACCCTGCGGAGCCTTGACCTTGGTTGAACGTCTTCACGCCCTCGTGCGACTTGCTGTTGGGGCCATTGCGTTGGCAGCTTTTGCATGGGCTCCTGCGGCCCGCGCGCAAGAGTGCCTGTCGGGGTCCACCCCGGTCGATGAGTTGACGGCAGACTGGCGGAAAACCTGCACGCATACGTTGTGCGGGTTCGTCCTCGACACGAGCAAGCCGCTGTTTGAAGGCTTGCCGACGTGCCGTCACGAAAGCTGGCGCGCGCTCCTCACCCGCATGCACGAAACGCAGTCCACGGGCGGTGTCGCGCTGCTGGGCGAAGTCCACGACAACGGCGAGCATCACAAGCTGCGCGCGATACTGCTGGAAGCGTTCGAGGCGGCGGTGTTTGAACACATCCGCGCCGACCAGCAGCCAGCTCTCGACCAGTTCGCCGAATTTAGCCAGACGGCGGCCAGCCTTGGCACGGCATCCGACCTCTTGAAATTTCTTGAGTGGCGGCAATCGCCATGGTCCAAAACCGCCGATTTCCGCCCGTTGTTCAGCGCGGTCGTATCTGCAAGGCTCCCGGTCTATCCAGGCGATCCGCCACGCGATCTGATGCGCCGCGCTGCAAAAGAGGGGATCGACGTGGCGCTTGCTGCCGAGGAGCGCACGCGCCTCTCGCTTGCCATTCCGTTGGGGGCTGCAGCTGACGCCGCCTCGCTCGCCGAGATCGAAGCCAGCCATTGCGGTATGATCCCTACGGCAGCCCATCCCAACATGGCGTCCGCTCAACGCTATCGGGATGCCCACATGGCCGACGTCCTGCTCAAGGCAGCGAGCCAGCATGGTTCGAGCTTGCTGTTTGCGGGCAATGGCCACGTCCGGACCGATCGCGGCGTCCCGTGGTATCTTCGAGCGCGCGCGCCGTCGAAAGCCATTGTGTCGGTCATGCTGATCGAAGTTCTCGACGGCAAGACGGACGCCTCGGCCTACATTCCGCGCGATCCCGACGGCAAGCCAGCCGCTGATTTCATCGTGTTCACACCGCCTGGCCCGAACCGCGACAAAGACCCGTGCGAGGGCATGAAAGCCGCGATGGAAAAGCCCGCTGCGCCGGTTCTTGAAAAGGCGCCCTGATCTCGCGACCCTGATCTCGGTATGCCGCTTCACGGCACAAAGGACGCGCCCGCTACTGTTCGCTCCGTCCGACCGCCCCCCGGCCGCGCACTGCTCGTTCAGCGGTGGCGTGGTCGGACAAAATCATGCCCGTGACCGTAGCAACCCGTTGAATTATTGCGCTTTTTTAAAAAAACGGATCGGCCGCTCGAGCGTGGCGTGCGCCCGGCCTGATACTGGCGCGGGCCTTGCAGACGCTATCTCGCAAGCCGTTACGCCGCGTCCCAAGGTCTCAAATGCGCACATCGACCCTCGTCCGTCGCCTGCCCGTCGAAGTGCGCGCCACGCCTGCGACCACCGCACGCCCCGCCGAGGCCCGGCCCGGTTTGATCCATGCGGCGATCCTCGCGACCGTTTGGACCACCTTCGCCCTCAGCGGGATCGTCTTTACGGAGCCAGCTCCTGTCGATGCGATGCTGATGGGTCTTGTGCTGCTGTTGCCAGCCGTCGGCCTCGTCACGTTTGCCCCGGCTCTCCAGCTCTACATTGCGCTTTGGTGCGTGTGTGCGGCCAGCGGCTTCCTCACGTGCACGCTATCGCGCGACATGGCAGCCTCCACGACGTTCACCGCCGTGTCGCTGTATCTCTACATCGCGTCCTTCATTCTCGCAGCCTTCGTAGCCCATCGGCCCGTTCGCCATACGCAGCTGATCCTGAATGGCTGGCTTTGGGCCGCTCTAATCGCCACAGCGTGTGGGCTCATCGGCTATTTCAAGCTGGTGCCCGGCGCCTACGAGCTCTTTACGAAGTTCGACCGCGTGGCCGGAACCTTCAAAGACCCCAACGTTTTCGGCCCGTTCCTCGTCGCCCCATTTCTCTATTGCGTTCACCTTGTCTTGAACCGGCCCGTGGCGCGGACGATTGTGCCGCTCATCGCAGCGTGCCTTCTCGCGCTCGGCGTCCTGTTGAGCTTCTCTCGCGGCGCGTGGTTCAATCTAGGCCTCGGCCTTGCCGTGTATGGCGTCCTCGCGTTTGCGACGGCAGGGTCTGCCCGTCAGCGCGAGAAAATCGCAACGTTGGTGGTCGCAGCTGTCGTTCTGATCGCCGTGATCACGTTTCTTGTGCTGCAGGATGACAAGATCGGCAGCTTCCT
The DNA here is from genome assembly GCA_038218255.1 of Hyphomicrobiales bacterium. Classification (GTDB taxonomy): domain Bacteria; phylum Pseudomonadota; class Alphaproteobacteria; order Rhizobiales; family Hyphomicrobiaceae; genus JANXVY01. The sequence goes on from JBBRKD010000030.1 coordinate 6,683, forward strand.
CACCGACCGTGCGAGCCTCACCCAGAGCTACGATGTCGGCCCCGCTGGACGTTTTGGCGGTCAGGAAAAAGCGATCCGCCTCCTGCTCGACAATCCCTTCGGCATCGGCGCTGGCCAGTTCACGCTGATCCATCACCACGAGGAGGTCCACAACGTCTTCCTCAGCATCTTCCACAATACCGGCTGGCTGGGCGGCTTGACCTATTGGCTGATGGTCGGCCTAACGATCACGCTCGGCACCCGCCACATCGCGACCGCCAACGCCGCCCGCCCGCTGTTTCTGATCGTTTACGCAGCCTTTCTCGCGACCGCCTTGGAAGGCGTGATCGTCGATACCGACCATTGGCGCAGCTTTTACGTACTGATGGCGTTGGTATGGGGCCTTGCCAGCGCACCCGCTCCTCTAGTTAGCTCCGGTCGTGAGGCGGCGCGAGATGGCGCCTGACCGACAACGCGTGCAGGTGCGACCGTCCTGGGTCGCGCTTCACCCAGCACTGCGAACGCCAACGACCCACGCCGTTCCAGCGGGCATGAACCTCGCCCCCGCGATTGCGGGCCTTTTAGCGGCAGCGATGGTCCTGGCCGCGACCATTGCCGATCTATCGGAAACGCCAGTTGCAACCTTTGGATGGCTCGCAGCCCCTATCATCGTCGCAGCCGTCGTCTGGGCTTGGATCGCGGAATGCAAACCTAGCTCTGTTCAACTAAGTCCCGCTCGGCCCGGCCGCCGCGCCGCGTGCACAATGGTCGATCGCCGTCCCGTGCTCCTGCGCCCGTTGCTCATCTTGTCCGACAGCCGCGGGAGCCGGATCGTGCGCAAGCTACCCCGCAGGCTGGTGATCGTTGCGCGTCGCACCGATCCAAGGCTCCCTGCCCGGCCGCGCCGCCGACCGCGCTTGATCCTCCACGATCAGCTATCGTAAGAGCCGCGCTTCCGTTTGCGGCCGCCTCCGTGCGATCAGCCCCGTGAACACCACCGGGGGTGAACCATGGCCAAATCCGCGTCGCAGATCATCGAGGCCTACAATACGGGCCGCGAGCCCGAGCGCCTCGTCCTTAAGATGCGCGCCATGCGCTCCAACGCGTTCAGCTTCCTGCGCGGCACCTGCCATTTGTTCCACCAGCGGACGGCTGAGCAACGCTTCACCCCCGCAGGACCTTCGGCTTGGATTTGCGGCGATCTGCATCTTGAGAACTTCGGCACCTTTCTCGGCGCCAACGGCCTCACGTATTTCGACGTCAACGACTTCGACGAGGCGATCCTCGCCCCGCACACCCTCGATATCCTAAGGCTGGCAACCAGCATCCTGGTGGCCGCCCCCGTCGTTGGCTTAAAGCCCGCAGCGGCCAAGCAGCACGCCGTCCACCTGATCGATACCTATGCTGAGGAACTTGCCACCGGGAAAGCCCGCTGGCTGGAACGCCGGACGGCAACCGGCCCGATCAGCGTCCTCATGGAGAGTTTGAAAAAGCGCACGACGCTCAGGCTATTGGATAAGCGCACAACGCTGAAAGATGGGCGCCGTTCACTCCGCATCGATGGCGTCAAGATGCTGGCCTGCACGCAGGCCGACAAAAAGGACGTCGCCGACGTGATTGGCAAGCTCAAGGCCCCTGGGGAGCATCCCAAAGCCTACACCGTGCTGGATGTCGCCCGCCGCATCGCAGGCACCGGCAGTCTGGGGCTGCCGCGCTTCGTGATTTTGGTCGAGGGCGAAGGGTCCCCAGACGATAACTGGCTGATCGATCTCAAGGCAGCTCAGGCCTCAGCACTCAGCCCCTATGTCACGACCCCACAACCCGCATGGCCCAGCGACGCTGTCCGCGTGACGACCATCCAGTCCCTGTTTCAGGCCAATACGCCCGAGCTGTTGAGCCCCCATGACGTGCGAGGTCAGCCGTTCATTTTAAAGCAGATGCAACCGAGTGCCGACCGTCTGGAGCTGACCGCCGTCGCAAAAGCCGATGACGACTTTGGCCGTGTGGTTGAAACCATGGCGCAGTTGACGGCCTGGGGCCATCTGCGCGGCTCGGGTCGCTTAGGCGCTGCCACTGCCGACGATCTGGTCGCGGCTGCAAAAAAACCGGCCGCTGCTGCCGATCTCTTCGGCCGAGCGTCGGCGCTCGCCGAGATCAACACCGCCGACTATGATGAGTTCTGCACGGCGCACGCGGCCGATGCGACCGGCCCGTCGGTGGCGGTCGAATAAGACGGCCGTGCTTTCGCGGTTGACCCCGCCTCGAAAGCACGCCATGACGAGCGACTTGTGTCGGAGCGTGGCGCAGCCTGGTAGCGCACTAGTCTGGGGGACTAGGGGTCGCAGGTTCAAATCCTGTCGCTCCGACCAACAAAATCATGGTGTTGCGGTGGTTGAATTCGCGACGCGGCGCTGACGAGGTCGGGCTGGGATCGCGAAAACGCTGGGTGACAGTCGCCACCGGCCTTCGATCTCCGCGCTCGATTTTGGTCGTCCACCTTTACATGATCAATGACGTCGCATCACGGCACCGCGTCCGTCCCCGGGATCTTCCATGATGGCCACGAAAACCGGTTTTCTCTTCCAGCTGACGCGCACCGATGGCCCCCGGCGCGATACGCTGCGCCGCGAGATTGCGCGCGACCGCGCCAAGCTCCAGCCCATCGACCAACGGCCCAAGCTGGTGCTGGCGAGTGCCAGCCCGCGCCGCGTTGCCCTTCTGGCCCAAGTCGGCATCGAGGCCGACGCCTATCGCCCAGCCTCCATCGATGAGACGCCCGCACG
>JBBRKD010000031.1:0-9361 GCA_038218255.1 Hyphomicrobiales bacterium
CGTTTGCACCTAGCGTGTAGTTGATCGACGCTGCGACCGTGTCGAGCCCGCTGGCTGCATCCTCCGTTACAACGTCGCCAACATTGTCGACGATGTAGGTATCGTCGTCGGCCCCGCCCGCCAACTGGTCGGCACCTGCACCGCCATCGAGCGTGTCGCGTCCCGCGCCGGTTGAAATCAGATCGTGTCCTGAGCCGCCATAGACGATGTCGGCACCGGCTCCCGTCAGCACCCGATCGTCACCGTCGCCCGCAGTTATGTTCGTACGGCCGCTGTCAGACGTCGTGTCGATGGTGTCGTCTGAGGCGGTCGCGACGATGATGCGGGGCGGGGCACGAACGTCAGGATCGTTCTCGGGCCGTCCCGTCGTTGTGGGAGCCGCTTGGAGCGTGTCTGTGAGGACGCCGCCGCTGGTCAAGCGCTGGACCATCTCGTCCCAGCCCACCCAGTCTGTCTGGTACAGGCCATGTTGGTCCAGCACGGGATCGTCAAGGAAGGTTGGATCGTCGAAGGTAATTCCCAGTTGGCCGGGCGTAAAATTTAAGACGCGGATAATGGTCTCGCGCGAAAAATCGGGGTTCGGCACGATCTCGATCCACGGCGGAATGCCTTCGATGTCGACCAGGAATTCAGCCGGTTGTCCGGGAATGAGATGGATAACGAGATCGTCGCCCTCGCGGTAATAGTCGAGCCAGCCGACAAACGGGATGAGGCCTTGGGTGAAGTCGTCTGAGTTGCGCATTTGAAATTCCGTGCGGAACTCAAACCGTGAGGCCGTGGTGTCGCTCATGTTCTCCCATCGGCCCCAGCCGCCGAGGAGGGGCAAGAGTGCCGAACCCGTGGCCTCCCCAAACGCGCCGTTGAAAAATGCCAGCGGGACGACCACCCGGTCGCCGGCGCTCGCATCCGCGATGACAAATTCGGTTTGCTGGCTACCCTCTGTCAGGTGCGAAAGGATGAACGTGTCGTCGCCCTCACCGCCGCGTGCCAGCGTGCGGCCGTAGCCGCTGATGATGCGGTCCGCGCCTGCCCCACCGATGAGTTCGACATCGTATCCATCACCGGCAGCGCCCGTGAACGGCGTAACGGCGCGGGCATCCAAAATGTCGTTGCCCTGGCCGCCCTCGGCGCGCAGCATGAGCTCGCCCAGATACAGTTGGTCATCGCCAGCCGAGCCGATGAGCGTCTCGACGCCGGTCAGCCACCAGCTGCCGCTGCCGCCCTCGCCCAGCAGGCGCACACGCACTTCGTCGGTGGCGTCCGCCACCACCAAGATACCGCCCATGGCGGCCGAGAAATCGGCGACATCGCCTTGGCCGGGCCCTGAATCCTGCCCTTGCAGATCGAGCACGAGATCGACGCGAATTCCCGTGACGCCTTCGCCAAAGATGACATGATCAGAAAGCGCGTCGATGCGAACGATCTCGATCGAATAAAGCCAATCGGTACCACCGCTACGGCCGTCACCGCCAATGAACGATGCGATGTAGTCTGGCGAGAGCCCGCGGAACCCATAGCGGTTGCCAGCCGTGATCGTGATCGTGCGGGCACCTGCGTAGTCGACCGTGTCGTCTCCGTCATTGTCGTAGGCAAGTGTCGGTTCGCCGCCGTGGATGATGTTGAAGCCGCTCGACCAGTGAAACAGGTCGTCGTCACCACCGCCAAACAGCTTGTCGACACGCACGGGCGCGTCCGTGCCGAAGAGTTCGTCGTTGCCAAAGCCACCCGCAAGCGTGTCAAACTTTGCGGTGGGCATCGACAGCGTGTCGTTTCCATCGGTCCCGAGCAGAGTGCCCGTGCCAGGCGACAAGCGAACCCCGCGCGGCAGATAGGTGTTGATGTCGAGACCAAGCTGCCACAGCAGGGAGGCGACCACCGACGAGGAGTTGAAGGTCGGGAAGGGCGTAAACGGCGCGCCATACGCCAGGTAGGGGAAATCGTTGCGCTCGATGCCCACGGCATAGGCGGCCATGCGGCCCCAGGAACCCAAGTGGTCGAACTCGACGGGCACAATGCGGCTTCCGCGCGTTTTGGGGGTCCCGATTTTGGCGACGAGATCGGCGCCCGTCGCGAGGTTGGCCGTTGAGAGGCGTGTGCGGCCGTTCTAGCCGATGACGCCGAGGACGTTCCCGTCGGCACCGGTCCCGCTGGTGCCTTCTAGAACATACCAATCGTCTTGGGAGGCGAGGATGGGAACTTCATCCTGTTCCAGGACGAGCTGCAAATGGTCCAGGCCGAACCAGCCGAGGGCGAATTTCTTGATCGGAACGTATTCGACGCGGATGTTGGTCGGCATTAAAGTTCCCCCTCGCGAGCATGCTCAGGCCGACGTCTGGGCAGCCCCCTGCCGGTTTCGTCAGCGTGCGATGATAAGTGTCTATCGAACGGCGTTGATGGCGTGGGGCCGTGAGCGTAGCCGGACTTTTTGGAGCGAGTTCCGTCGCCGTTCGTGGCTTGGCGATGGGTCGCCGTACGAACGTGGGCGCTCAACAATCTGCTGCACATACAATTTATGCGTGTTTTCAGCGGCATCCGTCACGATGCTGATGATACACGCAACTTTGCGTTGATTGAAGCTGGGCCAAGCTGCCATCGCGCAAGTCACAAGACGCATGAATACGCTCCATACATGCCAATTCATGGGCCGCGCCACGGCCACGTGGCGCATCGTAGATCAATTGATGGGCGATCCACCAGAGACACAAGCGGATCTGTTACCGCAAATATGCAATTTCAAATTGCGACGTCAAGAAAAGTTTGCGGACGATCGTCTCGCGCCTGCGAGGTGGGTCAGCGAAACATGCCAGAGGTCCGCGACGAAACGGCTTCAAGACGCCAGCCGATTAGGGTAGTTTGCGCTCAGCGGTCCCGTAGCTCAGCCGGATAGAGCGGCAGTTTCCTAAACTGTAGGTCCCCAGTTCGATTCTGGGCGGGATCACCACTGAAATCAGCAGCTTGCAACGGCCACCCACGTCATCACGATATCAAGAAGCGCGGTCGCCGCGAGCCGCTGGCCATCGGCGGATTACCCCGTGCAGAACTCTAAATGACTTTGAACACGGCCGGGCCCGATGAGGGCAGAACGAAATTACTTCGCTTTCACAGGCAATTTTGCCGCTCCGCGTACGGCCGCGGCGACGGGCATTTCGGCGGGGCTCGCCGTGCCGAGGGCACGCACGATCGTATTGAGATCTTGAACGAAGCGCTCGCGCTGTAGAACGGGCAGCGCTGCCAAGATGCGATCATCAACCTTGCGCGCCATCGGTTCGGCGAGCTTTAAAGCCCGCGCGCCGTCGTCCGTGAGTTTCACCGCATAGGCCCGGGCATCATCTTTGGTCCGCCGGCGCTGCAACAGTCCCTTTTTGAGCAACCGACGCACAATATCGGCGAGCGTCGATCGATCGATGCCGGTCTTCTCGACAAGGTGTGTTTGGCTAAGGCCTTCGTTCTGCGCAACCGTGAGCAGGATCGCGTACTGACGTGGCGTGAGATCGCCAAGCCCCACTTCCGCTTGGAAAACGTCGCCTGCGCATTGCCCGGCCCTGTGCAGCAGGTGGATCGGCGACTGTTCAAGTTTGATCGGAGGAATTTCGCGGGCCATTTGGATTGTCCACAACGTTGGGTGCGGTTGCTACCGCTGCGGTGCGTACTAGGGAGTGGGTGCGTCGTTTTTCAACGACTTGGCATAAATTTTATGCCGCAAATTAGTCTTGGCTTGAGTGCTATGGCATCGCTCGCTCAGCTGTCGAGCCGCGTATCAGAGCACGGTCACCGAACGCGCAAGCGGCGTCCTAGAACGACGCATTCCAGAACAACTACGCTCGCGCAGGTCTGTTCGTTTCATAACAAAAAAAAAGTGCTGTTGTACAGTGTTCAACTGACGCGCGGCTCATATTTTTTGAGCAACCCGATCTGCGAGATCGCAAAGATCATCGTCAGTGGCATAATGCCAAATAGTTTGAAGCTGATCCAAAAGTCCGTGGTGAAGTTGCGCCATACCACTTCGTTGATCACGGCGAGGACGACGAAAAAACAAGCCCAGCGAAACGTGAGAAGTCGCCAGCCATCTTCGGTAAGCTTGAACGAGTCCCCAAATAAATATTTGAGCCACGATCGGCCGAGCGCAAGACCACCAAAAAGTGTGAGCGCGAATAAGAGGTTAACAATCGTCGGCTTCATTTTAATGAACAGGTCGTCCTGGAGTAGCAGCGTGAGGCCGCCAAAGACGATGACGAAAAATCCCGAAATGAGCGGCATGGTCGCGATTTTGCCGAGCAGGATTTTGGACGCGATGAGCGATGCGATGGTCGCGACGATAAAGCAACCTGTCCCCCAGTAGAGTCCGCCCTGCGTATTGACGACAAAAAATACAACCAGCGGGCCGAGTTCGAGCAGCAACTTCAAGAGTTGCTTCTGCGTATCGTCACCAGCGCCCGGCGGAGCAATCTCGGTTCGGTCAGTCACCCAGTGGCACTCCAAGTCGCCAAAAGAAATCGTCAAACATTACGCGCGCGAGAAAATGCGGACCATCGGCCACCGGGCTTCTGGCCCCCAATACCCCACAACGCCAACACGTCAGTGTCGGTCGTCAACGAACCTGGGCGCGTTGGTCGGTCGAAGTCGTCATCGTCCCGCCAGCCAGCGTCCCGCCAGCCACCGCCTCATCTGGCCCATCGATCCGATATTTTTGCATGACACGCGTCAAATACCAAGCGTAGAGCCCCGAAAGGGGCATGATGAACGCGACCTTGAACAGGATCCAGACGTTCACGCCATTCATCTTGTAGCCGAGGATGTCGTAGATTTGAGCGCCGACGAAGTATTGCCGCACCACTTCGTTGAGAATGGCCGTCAGGAAGAAGAATAGGGCAAAGCTGTATGTAAATTTGTTCCAGCCCTCATCTGTATAATGGAATGTCTTTTCAAAGACATACTTGAAGAAGTTCTTCTTGAGATACAATCCAAGAAGCAAGAACGCCCCAAACATCACATTGAAGATTGTCACCTTGATCTGCACCCACATCGGATCGTGTGTGATCAGCGTCAATGCCCCAAAGACAACCGTAACGGTCGAGGCGATGATCGGGAATATCGGCAACCGGCCGAGGACCACGCGCATGACGACGATCGCGATGACTGTCGAGACGATCAAGGCCCACGTGCCAGCCTCAATTCCCCCGACCGCGTTGACGATAAACATCGTCACCAACGGGCCGAACTCGCTCAAAATGTTGACGGTCTGCTCCGCAGTGAACGGAAACCAACGCTTTTTGGCAGCCATAAAAAACCTTTCTGAGACGAGAAGCACCCATCTATGCGCGTGATACGGTTTATATGTGGGCGATGGCACACGCAAAGTCATCGGGGTCGAACGCCGCGAGATCGTCGATCCCCTCGCCGATGCCAATGGCGTGAACCGGCAGACCATGTCGGGCCGCGATCGCAACGAGAATGCCTCCCCGCGCTGTCCCATCCAGTTTTGTCATGACAAGCCCCGTGACCCCCGCGCGCTGCCGAAACACATCCACCTGATTGAGGGCGTTCTGCCCGGTCGTCGCGTCGAGCACGAGTATCACGTCATGCGGGGCCGTTGCATCGATCTTGCGCATGACCCGAATGACTTTTTCTAGCTCATCCATCAGGGCCTGCTTGTTCTGCAAACGGCCAGCCGTATCCATCAACAAGATATCGGCTTTCGCGTCGGTCGCTTGCTGTAGCGCATCAAAGGCCAGCCCGGAACTGTCGGAGCCGACCGCGCGCGAAATGACGGGCGTCTGCGTCCGCTCGCCCCAAACTTTCAACTGGTCTACGGCGGCGGCCCGGAACGTATCACCGGCCGCGATCAAGACCGAGCGTCCGTCCCGCCGATACTGCGCCGAGAGCTTGCCGATCGTCGTCGTCTTGCCCGAACCGTTGACGCCGACAACGAGCACCACGTGCGGCTTGCGTGATGGATCGATGACCAGCGGTTGCGCAACCGGCCTCAACACCGCCGCGACCTCGTCAGCAAGGATCTTGCGCACATCCTCAGGCGTGATCCCCGTCTCGAATCGGCCCTTGCCGATCGCCCCCGTGATCTTCTTTGTCGTCTCAACACCAAGGTCAGCCTGGATCAAAAGGTCTTCCAGATCATCGAGCGTGTCGGCCGTGAGCTTCGATTTGGTGAAAATCCCCGTGATGCCGTCGGCAAGCTTGGATGATGTCTTGGCAAGACCCGACGTCAGCCGCGAAAACCAGCTTGCCTTGGGGGGCGCCGCCTCGATCGTTGGCGCGTCCCTCTGGGCGACAGCAGGGCCGACCGCAGCCGGTTCGACCGTTTGATCGCGCAGCTCACGCTCGGGCACCACGGTCGCGGGCGCCGGAGCCGGTGCTGCGTCGTCCTTGCGACCAAACAACCGCCCCAACAATCCGGGTTTTTTCTCGCTCTGCTGGCTCACGCGGCCACTCCCGTCAGTTGCCGCCGGTTGTTCGTCCCCGTCAGACGCACGTCAATGAGCGCCCCGTGCTCACCGAGGTGGGCTGGAAACACCACCTCGGCAAATTGGGCGTTCCTCCCAAAGCCTTCGCCCTCGACAAGCACGCGTGCCGTTGTCCCCGGCTGCTGCGCAAGATACCGGTCGAGCGCGCGCGTGCCCCAGGCTCTGAGCCGCGCGGCCCGCGCCTTGATTTCGCGTTTGGGATGTTGCGGCATCCGCGCAGCTGGCGTGCCCTCGCGCGGCGAAAATGGAAACACATGCAGATAGGTCAGATCGCAGGCATCGACGAGATCGAGCGAATTTTGGAACATGCCCTCCGTCTCGGTCGGAAATCCAGCAATAAGATCGGCACCAAACACCACATCAGGCCGCAAGCGCCGCGCTTCGTGGCAAAACGCAATCGCATCTGCCCTGAGATGCCGCCGCTTCATGCGCTTCAAGATCATATCGTCGCCCGATTGCATCGACAAATGCAGATGCGGCATGAGGCGGGCGTCGTCGGCGAGCGCCGTCAGCAGATCGGCGTCGACTTCCACCTGATCGATCGATGATAGTCGCAACCGTTTCAACTCGGGCACGTGCTTGAGCACCTGTCGCACCAGCCACCCTAGTTTGGGCTGCCCCGGCAAGTCGCCGCCATACGACGTCATGTCGACGCCGGTCAGCACAACCTCGTTCGTGCCAGCCTCCACGAACCGGCGCACCTGCGCGACAATCTCGCCAGCCGGAACCGACCGCGACGGACCCCGGCCATACGGGATGATGCAGAACGTACAGCGGTGATCGCACCCGTTCTGGATTTCAACCCACGCCCGCGCCCGCGTTCCAAACCCGTCGATCAAATGGCGCGCCGTCTCGCGCACGTCCATGATGTCGGCGACGTCAACCCGTCGGGTGCCAGCTGACGAGTGCGGGTTCGCAAGGTTCGCAAACGTCGCAGCCCGCATCTTCTCGGCATTGCCGATCACGTGATCGACTTCGGCAAGTTCGGCAAACCGTTGCGGCTCGATTTGGGCCGCGCACCCCGTCACGATAACCCGCGCATCGGGCCGCTCCCGCTTGAGCCGCCGGATGGTTTGCGTCGCCTGCCGCACAGCTTCCGCCGTCACCGCGCACGTGTTGACGATAATCGCATCGTCGAGCCCGGCCGCAAGCGCATGCTGCCGCATCACCTCAGATTCGGTAGCGTTCAGGCGGCAGCCGAGCGTAACGATGGTCGGCGCGCTCATGTTGGGGCCGATACCGCTGACAGCGTCGCAAGATCGAGCTGCCCGGACGTCTCAGGCGTCACCGGGCCTGTCATGGTGATGCCGTCGTCGGCTTCCCAGGTGATCGTGAGATCGCCGCCCGGCAGGCTCACCACAACGCTCCGCCCGGTGTGCTTGAGCCGCGCGGCACACACGACCGCCGCGCACGCAGCCGATCCGCACGCAAGCGTCAGCCCCGCGCCGCGTTCCCAGGTTCTGAGCCGGATCGTATCGGGTGATGTCACGTGTGCGAGCGAGATGTTAGCCCGTTCGGGAAAGATCGGATGGTTTTCGAGCATCGGCCCGAGGCGGCCAAGATCGTGCGCGTCCACGTCGTCGACCCAAAAGATCGCATGCGGATTGCCGACGTTCACAACCGACGGCGAATGCAACACCGGCTTGTCGATCGGCCCGATCTGCAACTCGATATAGCGCGTGTCGCCAAACGGCTCGTCCAGCGGAATATCCTGCCACTGAAACCGCGGTTTGCCCATGCCGACGCTGATCCGCCGCATGTCTGGCACCTGGGCTGCCAGCACGCCAGCCGCCGTCTCAAACGCAAGCACGGTCCGCCCCGTCGCTTCCCGCTCGGCCCACGCGACACATCGCATGCCGTTGCCGCACGCGCCGGCCTGCGAGCCGTCCGTGTTATAGATCGTGATGCGCGCGGCACTGCCCGGTGTTCCCGGCCGATGGAGCGCCATCAGCTGATCGAACGCGAGCCCCGGGCGGGATGCCAGTGTCTGCGCCTGCGCAGCACTTAGCACGACTGAACTTGCGCGCAGATCGACGATCAGGATCTCGTTGCCGAGCCCGTTCATTTTTCGGTAGGGAACCAAGTGTGCGGTCATCCATGCTTATATGTCTGCACGACCGCAAATGACAAACAGCCGTCGCGAGGCCTCATGCGTGACATCATGACTGTGACCCTATGACGAGCGCTCCGGCAGTCTCAGGTTTGGAGCTCACGGCCTCCGCTTGGGTTGCGCGTCACGTGCCACCCGTCGCCTCTGGCGCAACGCGCACAGCCCTCGACGTGGCATCGGGCGGCGGACGTCACGCAAGGCTGGCCCAGATGATGGGGTACGCCGTCACCGCCCTCGACCGCGACGTCTCAGCCGTGCTCAGCATCCCCGGCCTTGATGCGATCCAAGCAAACCTCGAAGACGGCTCGCCCTGGCCGCTCGGCACCCGGACGTTCCACGCCGTGATCGTGACGAATTATCTCTACCGCCCGGCGCTGCCCGCAATTGTTGCCGCTGTCGCGCCAGACGGCATCTTGATTTACGAAACGTTTGCCTTAGGTCAGGCTCGTTATGGGCGCCCCTCCAACCCCGATTTCCTGCTGATGCCGGGGGAATTGCTTAGCGCCGTCCACGGCCGACTGACCCCCTTCGCCTACGAGCACGCAACTCTTCTGAACCCCGAGCGTATCGTACAGCGTATCGCAGCTGTCGGCCCCGCACACCGTTGGCTTGAAACGGCCCCGGTCCAGGGGTGACAGGACGAAAAGAGACCCGCCATGCCCCCTTCCCTTCTCGCATCCCTGTCCGCAGCACCACGTCAAGCTGCGCGAAACCTGTCACTGCAAGTAGGACTGCTGCTCATGGCCGTTGTGTCGCCCTATACTGCCCACGC
>JBBRKD010000032.1:0-9233 GCA_038218255.1 Hyphomicrobiales bacterium
TGGCAACGCCGAGGACGAACACGAAGGCTTTCAACGGCATCGGCGGACCGATGAGCGCGCAGGCCGAGAGCCCGACGAGGGCTGCGGCCGACGCGAGGCATCCCCACATCATGCAGGCGGCGAGCGGAATGCGTGCGCGGAGGGCGGGAAGGCCAGCGGCAAAGGCGAGCGCGATCATGCCGACGAACACACCACTGTGGAGCGTGCTGGAGAGCTTGGTCGATTGACCCGGCGTATAGCCAAACACGATGCCAGCGAACGGATCGAGCACGAGCTCTTCGGAAAAATAGCCGAGCATCGAGACAAAAACGAAAATCGTCAGGCGGCGGGCATCGGGATCGGCGAGGACCTCGGCGAGCGCTTGGCGGAAGGGCGGCTTGGCGTGAGCAGCCGATGATGGCGTTGTGCCAGCTGGATGGCGGCCTTCAAGGCCCCAGACGGCCAGCACGGTGATCGAGAACGCAAGCGCTGCGACCAGGCCGCTCACAAAGATGAGGCGCTCGGGCGAAAAGGGATCGAGCCAATGTCCAACGACGCCTGACGTGATGGCAAAGCCCGCGATCATCATCAGCCAGACAACGGTGGCAGCAGGGCCCCGCCGTTCTGGCGCGACGCGCTTGGCGAGCAGCACCAGCAGGCATGTGCCGGCGGCGCCTGTGCCGATGCCGACGAGGGTGAAGGCTGCGACGGCGAGCGCGATGCCAGCGGCGAGATTGGCCGTCATCCAGCTGACAGCGACGGCGGCTGCAAAACCGCCAAGGCCGAGAATGGCCATGCCGCCGATGATCCACGGGGTTAGGCGTCCGCCGATGTCGGAGCCGTGGCCCCAGCGGGGACGAAGCATCTGGACGGCATGATGAAGCGCGATGAGGAGGCCGGGGACGAGGGCTGGCAGCGCCAATTCAACGACCATCACGCGATTGATGGCCGATGTGGTCAGCACGACGATGGCGCCAAGCGCTGTCTGGACGAGCCCGAGCCGCACGATCCCAATCCAGCCGAGGGGGGCCAGAGACGGTAATGATGTCTCAGCGGGACGCTCTGCCGAGGTTGTGGCCTGTGCCATGGGTGCGTGCTCCCATTCGACACCGGGACGCCGGTGCGGGCGATGGACTGTGGCGCCCCCCATGAGGTCTCGCGTAAGCCATGGTCAACTATGCAGTTGACACTTCCGACTGTCAACTAAACCTTACACATAAGGCTGACAATCGTGGGGGGTTGAAAACGGATGGGACTGGGGGTGGGCGAACTCGAACGTACGCGCGCGCACCGGCAGGGCAGGCCAACGTTAATCAGGACGCGTTGATCAGGACCAGACAGCGGGGCTGATACGGCGCCGAAGATGGTGGGCGATGTCAGCCGTCGCCTTCGAGTTCGCCAAGGCCATAACGGCGTAGCTTGACGTAAAGGCTCTGGCGGGACAGGCCGAGCATGTCGGCTGCGGAGGCGCGGTTATCGTTGGTCAGCTCAAGCGCTGCCTCGATGCACAACCGCTCGATGATGTCGGTTGATTCCCGCACGAGGTCTTTGAGTGAGACGCGGCCGACGAGTTCGGTCAATTGCTCGACCGAGCGGGCCATGGCCGGTGTCGCACTGCGCGCGGGCGTGGTTGAGCGCCGCGACAGCGTGCGGATCGTGAAGCCAAGGCAGGGTTGATCGCCGTCAAGCGCTGCAACCGCTGTGATCTCGACATCCTCGGTTGCGCCGTTCTCCCCGCTCAAGCGGGTCGCAAAATTGCGCACCGATCCGTGTTCGCGCAGGTTTGCTGCGAGCACGCTGAAATCGACGCCGGTCTCGCCGATGAACTGATCGAGCGAGCGCGAGCGGGCCTGTTCTTCGGTCGCCAATTCGGCGAGATCGAGAAAGCGCATGTTGGCGGTGAGGATGTAGCCAGCGGGATCGGTGACGACGAACCCGTCGGGCAGATGTTCGACGACCTTGAGCAGCGTCGACTTCATGCGCGGCACGACTGAGCCGGCGTTGGCAGGCGCTGGGCTCGAAATGCGAACCAGGAAATGCGAGCTGTTCTCCTGGCGAAACAGGGAGGCTGCGAGGATGTGTTCTTCGGCAACGTCGATGAGGCGGACGGGAATTTCCTCGGCTTTTCCAGCAAAGCGGACGGCTTCGAGCATGGTTTGGACGGCAGGCGCGCTGGCGTGATCGAAGAATTCGGAGATGGCGCGACCAAGCGTGCGCTTGAAGCGCTTGCTGAGCAGGCGGTCAGCGGCTGGGTTGATCTCAACGACTTTCTGGGTGGCGGCGTCGACGACTAGCACGGCCTCGGTCGAAATCTGGAACAGGAGACGGTAGCGGGTCTCGCCGTGGTTGAGGCGCGCGTATTCGCGTTCGAGTGATTGCTGGGCATCAAACAAGCGCTGCTGCATGGCGGCCATGGCGCGCAGATCGCGACCGACGGCGACGACGCGCCCGTCGGGCTGAACCTGGACGGCGGAATAGCGCACCGGCAGGTCGGGTCCGCGCGGCGAGGGATGGTTGACCTGACGCCAACGGGGAGGCGATTTGCTGCCAGCGTCGCGCAGGAGGTCTTCGATTTTGCCACGGCTCTCGATGGTGACGGTGTCGACCCAGGCTTTGCCGATCCAGCTTTCCGGGCCGTCGCGCGACAGTTCATCGCTGCCAAGCGACATGTCGCGGATGATGCCCTTGGCGTCGATGACGAGCGTGATGTCGGCTGCAGCCGTGAGGAGCTTGCCTGCGGCGAGAGCATCCAGGGAGGCCAACGATTTTTTGGGCCACTTGAAATGTAGACTGGATTTCTGCGGAGCGAGTTCCATGGGCGTCCTAAGCTGCGATTAGCGCGTCCGGCACAAGCCGACCTATGCTCCTACAACGTGCTTCGTCATCATCAGTTCAGCCGTTTGCACCGCATCGGCCCCCGTTGACCCCGTCCCGTCGGCACCGACCTCGCGCGCAAGGCTCGGCATCTCCGTGAACGTGCGGCCACCCACCATGACCAGCAGGGATCGGTTGCGCGACGCCCGCCGCAGAGCCGCAATCTCCTGTTCGATCGATCCGAGTCGCGTGTCGCAGCCAACTGAGAGACCGACGAGATCGAACGTGTGATTGCGGACCAAATCGATGAGCCCGGTGTCGGCGCAGACCGGCCAGCCCATCACGTCCCATCCGGCGCGGGTGAAAAAATCCTCGACCATGATGCAGCCGAATGTGTGTTGATCGCCAGAAGCCGGTGCGATCAGGGCGCGGCGCTGATCGACGACGGGCATGACGGCGGCGCGATCATCCAAGGTTCCCCGACCGAGCCGGAAGCTGGGGCTGAGGCGGCGGACGATCTTGTGCAATCGGCCCAGGCCAATGGTCACGTCGGTGAAATCGACGGTATCTTGTTTCCACATGTCCCCAAGCTGGCGCGCGGTGGGCGCGAGCAAGTGAAGGTAGATCATCTCAAGCGCCATGCCGCGGACGCGCAGCTCATCGACGAAGGTTTGCCCCGCACCGTCGTCGCGGCCCATCACATAGAGTGAGAGAACCTCGATGTCGTCTGTCGTCGGCATGAGAGGGGCAAACGCATCGCTCGGGCGGGCACCGAGTAGGGCTAGCATCAGACGGGGAATAACCTCGCCTTCGATCGTTTGTTCAAGTCCGACGCTCGCGCCGTCGCTCGGTTTCGTTAGAAGGGGTTTGGCCAGGACGGGTTTGGCCAGGACGGGTTTGATTGTGGCTGGCCGAGAGGGCAGGCGCGTGCGGTCGCTGGCCGAGTTGGCACTGTCCGAGCTGGCCCTGTTCGAGTTGGCCCTGTTCGAGTTGGCATTGGCCGAGTTACTAGGCTTTGCAGCGGAGGATTTTGTGGTCAGGGTCGCCGTGTTCAGCTTCGCCGCATTCACGTTAGCCGTGTTCCGGTGCGCACTCAGAGCCGTTGCGTTCTGGACGAGCTGGGCGGCAGATTTGGCAGGACGCGTCGTGCGCATACTTGCGGGCATGATGTCCTCTCGGCCTCTCGCCTGATCCCTTCACGTCTGTGGACCGGCGTCGCGCAGTGCCGTGGTCGTTCAGTGCCGTGTTGTTTGAGTGCCGCGTTGAGCAAAGCTATGATCGCTCACGGGTACTTAAAGCAGGGTTATTCAAAGGGGCGTGTGGCGCTGGATCGGCTCAGATGGATCGGATCAGGCGGGCATTCGGCGGTGTTTAAATCCCAGCGTTCAGATCCCAGCGGCGTCCCGCTGGCAGGCGCTTCCGAATACCAACCTGTCAAGCTAACCTAACGCTCAACGCAGATTGTGGTGTCAATAGGAATGGACACTTTAAGGCAGTGTGTCAAGCGACAAGGGGTCGCGCGCCAAGAAATTTGTCTGATTCATTTGACGCACGAAGTGTAAACAACGGTTGACACATGCAAAGGTGGCAACTACCCTTTCACAGTATGAGATGGACCGCCGACGGATCGCCAAGGGATGGTGTTATGCAGGACGGAAGGGACCAAAAGTCCGCCCGCAAGCCGCTGTATACGCCAGCCGAGCGCGTGCGCCGGGATGGGTCGATTTGGACGTTGGTTCAGGGCATTCTGGCCCCGGTGCAGTTTCTCGTATTCCTCGTCAGTCTCGTGTTGGTGCTGCGCTATCTCGCCTATGGCGTTGGTTATGAGGCGGCCACGATCTCGATCGTCGTGAAGACGCTCACGCTCTACACAATCATGGTGACGGGCGCGATCTGGGAGAAGGTCGTGTACGGGCAATACCTGTTCGCCCCCGCGTTCTACTGGGAAGACATGGTGAGCATGCTCGTGATCGCGCTGCACACCGCTTATCTTTATGCGCTGGTGTTTCATGCGCTCGACGCGACCCAGCTGATGGTGCTCGCGCTTGCCGCCTACGCGACCTACGTGATCAACGCCGCCCAGTTCATTTGGAAGCTGCGGATGGCGCGGCTGGATGCGGCCCGGTCGCTGTCTGTTGGCGGTGCGCAGGATGTCGGCTCACATGATGCTGGCTCATTGGAGCTTGCGCGATGAACGATCTCACCCCCGTTCGTGCGTTGACCGAGACCGGTGCTGGGTGCTCCACGGCCCCTGTGTTGCGCGAGCGTGGCCAGCGCGAAGTGTTCTGCGGGCTGACGGGCATCGTGTGGCTGCACCGCAAAATTCAAGATGCGTTTTTCCTCGTGGTCGGCTCCAGGACGTGCGCGCATCTCGTGCAGTCAGCCGCTGGGGTGATGATTTTTGCCGAGCCGCGCTTTGCCACCGCCATCATCGATGAGCGCGATCTGGCGGGCTTGGCCGATGTGAACGCCGAGCTTGATCGGGTGGTTGGTCAGTTGCTGGCGCGACGTCCCGACATCAAGCTGCTGTTCCTGGTCGGCTCGTGCCCGTCTGAAGTGATCAAGCTCGACTTGTCGCGGGCGGCTCAACGCCTGTCGCGCACGTTTGAGCCACGCGTGCGCGTGTTGAATTATTCCGGCAGTGGGATCGAGACGACGTTTACGCAGGGCGAAGATGCCTGCCTTGCCTCGCTCGTGCCTGAGATGCCGCTCGCCGATCCGCAGGCCGCCCAGCAACTGCTGATCGTCGGTGCGCTTGCCGACGTGGTGGAAGACCAATTCGCACGGCTGTTTGCAGAGTTTGGGATCGAGAACGTGCGGTTTTTCCCCCCGCGCCGGGCTGCCGACATTGCCCCCGTTGGACCCAATACGCGCTATCTCTTAGCGCAGCCCTTTCTGTCGGATACGGCACGCGCGCTCGAAGAACGCGGCGCGGTGCGGTTGGCCGCGCCCTTCCCGCTCGGCGTCGAAGGCACGCTGCTGTGGCTCAAGGCTGCAGCGGACGCCTGTGGCGTATCGGCTGAGCGGTTTGACGCGGTCACCGCGCCAGGTGTTGCGCGCGGCCGGGCAGCCATCGCGCGCTATGCCAAGGAACTGCGCGGCAAGCGGATTTTCTTCTTCCCCGATAGCCAGCTTGAAATTCCTCTCGCGCGGTTTCTGGCCCGCGAAGTCGGCATGACGCTGACCGAAGTCGGCACGCCCTATCTCCACCGTCAGCATCTGGCCGAAGAACTGGCCTTGCTGCCGGAAGGCTGCCAGTTGTCGGAAGGCCAAGATGTCGACCGCCAGCTCGACCGGTGCCATGCGCAGCGCCCTGATCTCGTCGTGTGCGGTCTGGGGCTTGCCAATCCGCTCGAAGCCGACGGGATGACGACGAAGTGGTCGATCGAGCTGCTGTTCACACCAATCCAGGGTTTCAACCAGGCGGGCGATCTCGCTGAGCTGTTCGCGCGGCCGTTGCGCCGACGCACGAAGTTGGAGGTCTGAGCCATGCAATTGACGCTCTGGACCTACGAAGGCCCTCCCCACATTGGCGCGATGCGCATCGCAACCGCCATGGACGGCGTGCATTACGTGCTGCATGCGCCGCAGGGCGATACCTATGCCGACCTTCTGTTCACGATGATCGAGCGCCGCAACAAGCGTCCGCCGGTGACGTACACGACGTTCCAGGCCCGCGACTTGGGCGGCGACACGGCAGAGTTGTTCAAGACCGCCGCGCGTGATGCCTATGAGCGGTTCAAGCCGCAGGCGATGCTCGTTGGTGCGTCGTGCACGGCCGAGCTGATCCAGGACGATCCGGGCGGGTTGGCACAGGCCTTGGCGTTGCCGATCCCCGTCGTGCCGTTGGAATTGCCAGCCTACCAGAAGAAAGAAAACTGGGGCGCGTCCGAGACGTTTTATCAGCTGGTGCGCGCGCTCGCTGGACCCAACGCGCCGGCACCTGGTACCAAGCGTGCAGCGCGCGTCGACGGCGTCCGCGCCCGCTGCAACCTGCTGGGTGCGACCGCACTCGGCTTCCGCCATCGCGACGACATCGCCGAGATCACCCGGCTGTTAGGCCGCCTGGGTGTGGACGTTGCCGTGTGTGCCCCCATGGGCGCGACGCCCGCCGATCTCGCGCGCCTGGGCGACGCTGATTTCAACATCGTGCTGTATCCAGAAGTGGCGCTGGCCGCCGCCGATTGGCTCCGCCGGACGTTTGGACAACCGCTGATCAAGACCGTGCCGATCGGGGTTGGCGCGACGCGCGCGTTCATCGCCGAAGTCGCAGCGCTTGCAGGCGTGGACGCGACCGAGGTGCTGGCGGATGCGACCTCGCGGCTTCCCTGGTATTCGCGCTCGGTCGATTCGACCTACCTCACCGGCAAGCGGGTTTTCATTTTCGGCGATGCGACGCATGCGCTGGCTGCGGCCAAAATCGCCTCCCAGGAATTGGGCTTCGAAGTTGTCGGGCTTGGCACCTATTCGCGCGAGTTTGCCCGCGACGTGCGGGAAGCAGCCAAGGGATATGGCGTCGAAGCGCTGATCTCGGACGACTATCTGGAAGTGGAGGCCGCTATCGCCGCGCTCCATCCCGAGCTGGTGCTCGGTACGCAGATGGAGCGCCATATCGCCAAGCGGCTCGGCGTGCCGTGCGCGGTGATTTCGGCCCCCGTCCACGTGCAGGATTTTCCCGCCCGCTATTCGCCCCAGATGGGGTTTGAAGGCGCGAACGTTATTTTCGATACCTGGGTCCATCCGCTGATGATGGGCCTTGAAGAGCATCTGCTCGGCATGTTCCGCGAAGATCAGGAATTCAACGATCACGCGCCCTCGCACCTGGGCCATGGCCACGTCGGGCCTGGGCACAAAGCAACGACGGACACCCATCAAGACGTCACCCCGGCGAAGGCCGGGGGCCAAGCACCTCTGGTGTCGGATGACGCGCACGACACAGCCCAACCGAGCTTGGATCCCGGCCTTCGCCGGGATGACGAAGCGTTGGTCGAGGCCGCGCCCCACAGCCAACCGTCTCCCGCGATCCAGATCGTCTGGTCGAAGGACGGCGAAAAAGAACTAGGAAAGATCCCCTTCTTTGTACGCGGGAAGGCCCGCCGAAACACGGAACGTTACGCGAGCGATCATCAGATCGCAGTGATCACCGTTGAGACCCTCTACGATGCAAAAGCTCATTACAGCCGCTGAGACCCCGATCCGCGTCGTGATCGTGACGATGGACAACCATCTCACGGGCGCACTCGAGCGCGCGCGGCCAGGCCTCGAGCGCGACATGCCGGGCCTCGTGATGGCCATGCATACGGCGGCCGAATGGTGCGCCGACGACGCAGCGCTCGCGCTGTGCAAGGCCGATATCGCCAAGGCCGATATCATCATCGCAGGCATGCTGTTCCTTGAAGATCATTTCCTGCCGATCATCGACGATTTGAAGGCCCGCCGGGACAACTGCGATGCACTGGTGTGTGCCGCATCGGCCAAGGAAATCGTGAGCCTGACGCGCATCGGCAAGTTCACGATGGACGGCAAGGCCAAGGGCGGCGCGCTCGGGTTCTTGAAAAAGCTGCGCGGCAAGCCCGACCCGAAAACGAATGGCACGCCAGGCGCCCAGCAGATGGCGATGCTCAAGCGCCTGCCGCAAATCCTGCGCTTTATTCCAGGCACCGCGCAGGACGTGCGCGCCTACTTCCTGACGCTGCAGTATTGGATGGGCGGCTCGGACGTGAACGTCGGCAACATGGTCCGCCATCTGGTGGGCCGCTATGCTGATGGCCCGCGCAAAGCTCTGCGCGCCGTGAAGGCTGCAGCCCCGGTCGAATATCCAGACGTTGGCGTGTATCACCCAAGCCTTGCAGGCCGCGTGAGTGACAAGGCGCAGGCGCTACCGCAGCGCGGCGATAAGGGCACTGTCGGCGTGCTCGTCATGCGGTCGTATCTGTTGGCGGGCAACACCGAGCATTACGATGGCGTGATCGCAGCGCTCGAAGAACGCGGGCTGAACGTCATCCCGGTGTACGCGAGCGGCCTCGACATGCGGCCAGCGATCGACAAGTTCCTGAAGCGCGACGGCAAACCGGACGGCGCGCCTGTTATTGATGCGCTGGTGTCACTCACCGGTTTTTCGCTCGTGGGCGGACCGGCCTATAATGATGCGCATGCGGCCGAAGAAACGCTGGCCGCCCTCGATGTGCCCTACGTTGCAGCGCACGCGGTCGAGTTCCAGACGCTCGAAACGTGGGGTCGCTCTGACCGTGGCCTGATGCCGGTCGAGAGCACGATCATGGTCGCAATCCCAGAGTTGGATGGCGCGAGTGGACCGTTGGTTTTCGGTGGCCGGTCGGACGCTGGCGGCGTCACCTGCCCCGGTTGCCACCGCGGCTGCACGTTCATAGAGAACGCGATCGATCGCAACTTTCATGTGTGCATCGAGCGCGAGTAATTGT
>JBBRKD010000033.1:0-9194 GCA_038218255.1 Hyphomicrobiales bacterium
CTTCGCCGATCCGCTCGGGCGATAATGCGTCGCCTTGGGGAACTGCCCGTTGTGACGCGCGAGGTCGGCGAACACCCGATAGCGTCCCTCCTTGCGCAAGTCGTTGAGGCGGTTCTGGAAAGTTGCCTCGTAGTTCATGGACGCCTCCGGTGCGCTGTTGGGTTCGATGATTGTGGGGAAGTCGGAAAAGGTACGATGGTCGCCACCGTCGCCGTGACGGGGCTGGTTGCTTTGTGGAAGGTGGCCACCAGCGCTGGCGTCGGCACCACGACCGTCGGCGTAACGGCGGCTGTGATGCTGGCTGTAATGCTGGCTGTGATCGTGCCAGGGTCGATGGCTGCGGATTTCGTCACGGCTGACTGCACAGCTGAATGAGCCGCCGCGTGCGCCGCATGTGACGCCAGCCCCCAGTCCCACAGCTTCGTCGATGGGATCGGCAGCACCATAAACCAGTGCTCAACAAGCGCGAGCGCAATCAGCGTGCCAAGAAGGGTCGCAGCCGTCACATCAAACGGCGTCGCGCCGGGCAGCCGGGCCTGGCTGCACACAAAGGCTGCTGCCAGCGTCAGCACCGTGATCGACACCGGAAACACCGCGTTCATCGGACGGATGCGGAAATACGTCTTGAGATAGACCAGATGGGGCGGCAGGAACTCTTCGGTAATGTTGGGCACGCCAAGATAGACGTTGATCTTGGCCGACAGCCGCATGACCCAAAGCGCGAGGAACGTCCACAGGCCAATCTGATTGGGGCCATCGCCAACCACAACCGCGATCGCAACCGCCGTCGCTGCAATCGCAATCTCGTGGTGGATGACCGCTTGAATGGCAAACCCTAAGCGGCGCAGACCGGTCGCATCCGCTGGCATCTCTGTCGTGCGTGGCCCGGTGATGATCCCCATGAGGAAGCCCATCTCGTTCCAGCCCCACGCCACGAGAGCAAACCCGAAGGCGAGGTAAGCCCCCAGCACGGTCGTGTCTGCGCTGGTTGCGGCCAGGCCGTGCAGCGCCAGCCCTGCCATCACGGTCGCAACCGTCATCGACAGCGCAAACGTGCGGCGGGGGAGGCCATCCAGATAGATGATCACCCCGGTGGTGAACCACCAGGCGAACACCGTAAACAGCACTGCATGGACAACGAGGGTCATGGCGCTGCGCTTACCAGGCTGGAGCCAAACGGATGGTCGCGGGCAGCTCGTTCGACTTCACCGGGATCGCGTACATCCGGATGAACGTCGCGAGCCCGATCGCTGAAAGCCCGAGGCCTTTGAGCTTTCCGACGATCCCGCCCTGCACCTTGGCCTTTGCACTTTCCTCGCTCACCCAGCGCAGGCGCTTCAGGCCCGGCCGGAAGGCTGGATGCTCGATGTCGAGCGTCAGCGGGAACACCTGCTTGGAGATCTCCGACGTCAGGTGGAACACCTTGAAATCGTAGTCGTCGATATCGATGCCCATCGCCTTGTGGAACTGCGGGCGCTGATGGTCACGCACATACATGGTCGCGTACACGGCGAGCAGGAAGAAACGGATCCAGTATTTGTTGCCACCTTCAAGCAGCTTGGGGTTCGCGCGCATGATGAGCGCGAACGCTTCACCGTGGCGGAACTCGTCGTTGCACCACTTCTCAAACCACGTGAAAATCGGATGGAACTGCTTGTCGGGGTGCCGCTCCAGATGGCGGTAGATCATGATGTAGCGCGCGTAGCCGATCTTCTCCGACAGGTATGTCGCGTAGAAAATGAACTTCGGCTTGAAGAACGTGTACTTTTTGATCTTGGTCAGGAAGCTCAGATCGACGCCGATGCCGAAATCCTTGAGCGCTTCGTTGATGAAGCCGGCGTGGCGGGCCTCGTCGCGGCTCATATAGGTGAACAGCTCGCGGATGTCGGGGTTCTTGATCCGCTTCTTGGTCTCCGCATACAGAATGCAGCCTGAAAACTCCGACGTCAGCGAGCTGACGAGGAAATCGACGAATTCAGGTCGCAGCTCGGCGGGTATTTTTTCAAGCTCCTTGATCCAGTCGCCTTCGCGCTTGAAGTGCCCCTTATTGGGGTCGTCACGCAACTCCTGGATCAGCTGATCCCAATCCTTGCGGACCGAGCTGATATCAAGCCGGTCCATCTCGGCAAAATCGGTCGTGTAAAAGCGCGGCGTCAGCATTGTATCTTGCTGGGCGAGCTGCGTCGTCTCATTCATCTGGCGGCCTGTCATGGCCGGGCTATGCGCGTTCATGGATCACTCCTTACCCACGAGACCCAACGCACCTGACTGACCCATCGCTTGTGGGCTCGCCTTGTGGGGGATGAACTGGATTTCTTCTTTTGGCTGAAAACCAACCTCGTAGAGCTCGGTCAGCAACAGATAGGATTTGAGGCGGATCAAGCCGCGCGTGAGCGGGTTCGCGCGCCAGACCGTCGCCGTCGAGTTGGTTACGACGCGTTCCCCGAACTCGATGTATGTCGGTGCCTCATGGACGAGTACTTCATCGCCGTGTTCGACTTCAATGCCGTCAAGCGACACGTGGGCATGCAGCGTGTCGCGCGTCTGCTCGATTTCGATGTTGCACGCCACCTCGATCTGCTCGCGACCGCCGATCCAAATGGACTTCATGGGAAACTCGTTTCTACGACGACCGGGAACCGCCCGGCCGGACTGGTGGGCGCTATTGACAGGTCGGGCCATCGTCTGAGCGGCACTGCCAGATGTCATCATGGCGAAACCGCCTTAAGTGTCAAAAGGCGTTTGAAGACATCGCTGTTGGACTGACCGAAAGGCTCCATCGCAATTTCGCGCCCATCGACGGGATCGCGCAGGCTCAGGCGGCCATCGGCAAAGCGAACCAGCTCGAAAGGCTGTTCAGCGCCGGCGTGGTTAAGTTTGCGGGCACGCGCGAGCCCCCGCAGCGTGCCGCGCAGGAACCCGTTCGTCTGCGGGGCGGCCACGTCGAACGGCTTGGTCGCGCCCTGGTCGAAAATCTCGATGCTGCCGTCTGGCTTATCGACGAAGTGCATCGCGCGCGTTTGCACGATCGTCGACGTCGGGTTGTCGGCTGGCCGCATGCCCGACCAGCGGTAGGTGGCGACGGCGGTAAAAACGGTGACCAACAGCCCTGCGATCAGCAGCAAGGCCACGGGAGACACGTTATTGTCGTTCAAGGCGTCGCGCATGGTTAGCTCTCCTTCACGCGGCCGCAGCGATGAGCGGCTTCAGGCGGCGAGACGGAACCTCCGCGCGCAGCGGCAGATCCGCATTGTCCACCGCACGTGTCGCAACCAAACCCTGGGCAAGCGCCAGAGCCTCAGCCACCTGGGCCTGAGACACAGCGTTCGCGAGGATGGTCGCCACGCCGCCCGCATCTGGAACCGCCCGGAACATCGGCTGCGGATTGCTCAACTCCCAGCGTTTCGCGTGCGGCCACAACACGAGATAGGCGAGCTTGTCATCGCCACCGACCCGGACCGGGATTTCCCCCGACTGGTCGCCGAACGTCTTGAGACCGATGCTCTCGATCTTGGTGTGGGGAATGTTCACAGCCATCGGCACGGCCACGCCAAACCGCAGCACGATCCGCTTTGACGTAATCGTATAAACGGTGGTCTTGGTATACGCCCACGCCAACGCCATCAGCAGCGCGGTTGCGCCAGCCGCCAGCACGCCAACCCACGCAGCCGACACCAGTCCGTCGGCCATGCCCTTATCGGCCTCAATCGCCGACCCGAACCGCCACAGCGCCAGCACTGCGAAATAGCCCAGCACGATTCGGATATGGAACACGTTCACCAGGAACGACCGCCACGTCGGCCGTCCCTGCCAGAGCATCGTTTCATCGGCCGGGAGCGTTCCGGGAACCCCCGGAATGTCCTCATACTCGTATTCATGCGCGCTCATATCAAGGTCTCCGAGCGGGCGGGCGTCGCATACAACAAGCCACCGCCGTAATAGGCCATGATCTTGTCTTCTTCGAGCAGCGTCACGAGGTCGGGGTTCTTCGTTCCCGGCACAGCAGCGAACTGCCCACCCAGGATCGCGTTCACGACGATCGTCTTTTCGGCAGCCCTGATCTTGCTCGTGAAGTTCATCGGCAGCAAGATCGAGCGCGTTCCGTCAGACACTTCGAGATAGCGGATGACAGCCTCGGCCCGGTCGACCCAGACGTCCTTCACCATGCCAGCCTTCACGCCGTCCGCACCGACAACCTTCATGCCGACGGGATCGGTATCAGAATGGTCGATATGATATCCACCATCCGTGCGCAACGGCACAATGCGCGGCTGACCGTTGAACAGTTTGTCGGGCACGTCCGACCGCTGCGCATAGGAGGCCGGGCCAACCGCGTCCGTCATCGGATTGCCGGTGGGCGCGTGGGCAGCCCCGTGCCAGAGCCCCATTCGCGTGGCTTTGATGTCCTGGCTTTCGCGCTTGCCGTTCGGTGACATCACCTTGCTGCCATCTTGGAGCAGGTAGGTCTTCGGCTTGGGCATGAATGACGCCTTGGCGTCGCGCGGCGTATCGGAGCCATCGTTTTGCAGCGGGAAACCTTCGCGGCGGCTTTCGCTTTGGAGATAGAACACGAGGCCCGCGAAGAACGCGAAGAAGAGGTACAGCGTAATCTGCGCCACATCGATATAGCTTGTGATCGCGCCTGCGAGCATGACGTTGGAGAGCGTGAGTGACATGTTGAGACCTCCTCGACCTTATGGTTTGGCCACTGCAAGTTCAGGCAGTTGCGTTTCAGATTGATGCGGTGCGAACTCACGGCCAGCCCGCACCAGCGGGCCGATCGCGATCAGCGTGAGGAACAAAAGATACAGTTCCAAATGGTAGACGAAGCTGTAGCCCGTCGCCGGGTCGTTCAGCGCCGCGCCGAGATGCCCAGCCTGCGCGTGGGCTGAGATCACGTCGCGCAGAATGCCACCGGCCGCGATCGCTGTGCCCGCAGCCGTCGCCTGAACGGCGCCCCAGGTGCCAAGCGCAAAGCCCGTTTCATCGCCCCGGCAAGCGTCCATCGCAGCCGTCAGCGTGGCGTGGGCAAACACGCCGCCGCCAAACCCGATCAGCATCACGCCGATCGCAAACACGGCAGGTGACGACAGGGGCGCTGCAAAGATCACGGCTGCGAAAGCAATCAGCCCGGTCGTCACGCCGATGGCAGCCACACGGTAGGGATCAGCGCCATGGCCGAGCCTGCGGGCTGCCAGCATCAGTCCTGCGATCCCGCCGAGCGCCAACACCGCCGTCAATGCCGTCGTCTGGCCAACGCTCATTTTCAAGATCTGCCCGCCGTAGGGCTCAAGCAGCACGTCCTGCATGCTGAAGGCAGCCGTTCCCAGCGCTAGCCCAAGCAGCCGGCGCTTCGATTGCCCCGTCGCACTGAACGCGCGCCAGGCGTCGGCAAAGGTCGGGCGGGGGCGGGAGGCGGCCGTTCGCTTGGGTTGACGCGGCTCCTGCTTCCACACCGCCACCAAATTGAGGACCATCGTGGCGACGGCCGAACCCTGGATCACCTGCACGAGGCGCGTATAGCTGAAATCGGCAAGCAACGCGCCAAACACCAGCGCGCTCACCACCATGCCGACGAGCAGCATCATGCAGAGCAAAGCCACCACCTTGGGGCGCGCTTCCGGCGGGGCGAGATCGGTCGCAAGCGCGAGGCCGCAGGTCTGCACCGTATGCAATCCGGCTCCAACCATCAGGAACGCAAACGACGCCGCCGCCGGTCCAACGAACCAGGGCGCGTCGGTTTCATTTGCAAGCACGATCAGCGCAAACGGCATGATCGACAGCCCGCCGAATTGCATCATGGTCCCGAACGCGAGATACGGCACCCGCCGCCAGCCAATCACCGACACATAGTTGTCGGACTGATAGCCAACCAGAATGCGGAACGGGGCAAACACCAGCGGCAGCGCGACCATCAAGCCAACGATCCACGCCGCAACGCCAAGCTCCACGATCATCACGCGGTTCAACGTGCCGATCAGCAGCACCACGGCCATCCCGACCGAGACCTGGAACAGCGACAATCGCAGCAAGCGACCGAGCGGCAGCTCTTTCGTGGCAGCGTCTGCAAACGGCAAGAAGCGCGTATCGACGTGGGTCCATCCCCGCGACACCTTCGCATTCAGTTCTGCCAGCTTGCGGATCGCCGAAATCATGCATCCCTCCGGACCATGTGCATGGCCTGCGAGATGTAGAACCCGCGCGAGACGCGCTGGCCTTCCAAGGCTTCCCATCCGGCGAGCGCGGCCTCACCGTCGACGAGGCGGACCAGCCGCCACGGCACGATCGGCACAATGGCAGGCGCACGGTCAGAGCGGGGAAACGCACGGCCGACCCCATGCATCACGGCGAGCGCTGGCGTGCGCGGGGCAACCGTGAACACGATGGTCTGCCGAGCACGCGCTGCGATGCGCGCAAGCGCACCGACAATATCGCGGCCTTCGTAGTGGATGAGGCTGTCCATGCAGACCACATGATCAAACATCCCGCCGGGGGGATCGAGCATGTCGCCTGCGAAATATTTGATCGAGCCGCCTGTGATCGAGCCGCCTGTGATCGAGCCGCCGTTCAGATCGCGCGGCGTGCGCTCGCGGGCCAACTGCACGAGCGTCGGCGACAGGTCGATCGCGGTGACGGCTGCACCCCGCCGCGCGGCCTCGACCGCGAGCGCGCCTGTGCCGCAACCCGCATCGAGAACGGTTTGCCCGGTCATGTCGGCTGGGAGCTTTGCGAGGAGAGCCGCGCGCATCGTATCGCGTCCAGCCCGCACCGTGGCACGGATGCCGCTCACGGGTGCATCCGTCGTCAACCGCGCCCAGGCGTCGACAGCGGTGCGGTCGAAATAGGTTTTCAGCTCGCTGCGGCGCTCAAGATAGGAAAAGTTCGCCATTCTGATCGTCCAGGAGGGTGTGGGCAGGAAGGAGTTGCGCAGGGAGGCGGCAGTGCAAAAGGACAGTGCAACGTGACAGTGCGAAATGGAAGTGCGGCGTGGCGAGCGATTATGCGGGAAGGAAGCCGTCGTTCAGCGTCTCGATGTCGCGTCGTGATGGCCGTGTCTTGATGCTCGTGTCAGTGGAGGTAGCGTAAGGTTGACGAATAGACCTGTCAACTAAACCTTACACTTCCGCGCGCAGTTTTTTTGTTGGTCCGTCGGCCCCACAACCCCCTGCGTTCGCTCGACCCAAGCGCCCCGGACCGAGCGGTGCCCGGCCCGCCCCTCATCTTATTGGCCGCGACGGCGGCAACCCACGACACCGGGCCGCACACCACGAGGTCCGTGGGGGTTTCAAGCCTGGGATAGCACTATCGTTATAGCGACGTCGCACGCGCTTCAAACTGCCAGGGGTAACCGCCTTCGCGGCCATGAAGAGGGTGAGAAATTGATCGACGGCATCAATCGTCAGCCGCAACCCCACACGCCCCCCTCACCCCGGCGAAGGCCGGGACCCAAGCACGTCTCAAAAATGATCGCCCTCGAACTCACTCTTGCATCGAGAAGTCCGACATTTGGGTCCCGCCCTCACGCACCAGCCCCCCACGCACCACCCCCTCGCCGCCCGCTCAATCGTAACCGAGGAAATCGAAGATATCTCGGTCCTTCATGGGCTTGCCGTCGCACGGCTCAACACCGACCCAAAGGTTGGCCGCCAGACGCATGTACTCGTCCGTCACAGCCTTCAGTTCCGGCGTCTCGTCCATCTCAAACAGCGTCGACTTTTTGAGCCGCGAGCGGCGGATGATGTCGAGGTCGGGGAAATGGGCCAGCAGGTTCAGGTTGGTGGCTGCGTTAAACCGGTCGATCTCGTCGGTGTTCGTTGAGCGGTTTGCGATCACGCCGCCGATGCGCACGTTGTAGTTCTTCGCCTTGGCCTGGATCGCAGCCGCGATCCGGTTCATCGCGAAAATGCTGTCGAAATCGTTCGCCGTCACGATGATCGCCTGATCGGCGTGCTGGAGGGGCGAAGCAAACCCGCCGCACACCACGTCGCCCAGCACGTCGAAGATCACGACGTCGGTTTCTTCCAACAGGTGGTGCTCTTTCAACAGCTTAACGGTCTGGCCGACGACGTAGCCGCCGCAGCCGGTGCCAGCAGGTGGGCCGCCGGCCTCCACGCACATCACGCCGTTATAGCCTTCGACGACGAAGTCTTCCGGCCGCAGCTCTTCGGAATGGAAGTCGACGCTTTCGAGCACGTCGATGACGGTCTTCTGCATCTTCTTCGTCAGCGTGAACTTGCTGTCGTGCTTGGGATCGCAGCCGATCTGCAGCACGCGCTTGCCGAGCTTGGAGAACGCCACCGACAGGTTCGACGACGTCGTGCTCTTGCCGATGCCGCCCTTGCCATAGACCGCAAACACCTTGGCGGAGCCGATCTTGACGCTCGGGTCGAGGCGGACTTGTACGCTCCCATCGCCGTCGCCCTTGCCGCTTCTGGCGGGAGGAGCCACCGCGCCGGGGCGGTTCTTGAGGTCAACGTTCATGCGGCTATCTCCATGCGACTTGCACCAGGATCGATGCCTTCAAGGCGGTCTTCGAGTTCTTCCTGCGCGCCTTTGAGGGCGGCGAGGGTTTCAGCGTCCGGGCTCCAATAGCCACGGTCGTGGGCTTCCATCAGGCGATTGGCGACACGCGCCGACGCCGTGGGATTGAGCTTGGCCAGGCGGTCGCGCATGGCTTTGTCGAGCACGAAGGTTTCAGACAATTGCTGATAAACCCACGGCTGCACTTCGCCGGTCGTCGCCGACCAGCCCATCGTGTTCGTCACGTGGACTTCGATCTGGCGCACGCCTTCGTAGCCGTGCTTCAGCATGCCCTCAGACCATTTGGGGTTCAGCGTGCGGGTGCGGGTTTCGAGCGCCACCTGTTCGCCAAGCGTTCGGACTTGGCCTTCGCCGCGCGTCTGATCGCCGATATAAACAGGCGCGGGCGTGCCGCCCTTGGCGCGGCGCACCGCGCGGCTGATGCCACCGAGCGTATCGAAATAGGTATCGACCGTCGTCACGCCCAATTCGACGCTGTCGAGGTTTTGGTAGGCGAGATCGACGCCAGCCAGCACCGACTGCAGGAGTGGCTTGGCTTCGACCGCGATGCCCTTGCGGCCAAACGCGAAGCCCTTGCGCTGCGTGTAGGTTTCGGCGAGTTCGTCTTCGTCTTCCCAACGTCCGCTTTCGAGCAGATTGCCAACGTTGGCGCC
>JBBRKD010000034.1:0-9162 GCA_038218255.1 Hyphomicrobiales bacterium
CGCGGACGCGGGCTGCAGCCAATGCTCGGGCGCGGGCATCCTGCTCGCCGACCGAAAGGGTGCGTCCGGCTTGAACCTGTCGCGGAACGTCAGCAGTCTTGGCTGGTTCGCGCGGGGCCGCGGGGCGTGGGTCGAATACGACGGTTGGTGGTGCGGGCCGCTCGGCCAAAACCTCCGGCCCGGCAAGTTTCCGGGTTTTTTTCTTCTCGACGACGACAGCCTTGGAGCGCCCATGGCTGAAGTTCTGCCGGACCTGACCAGACTCGACCGTCCGCTGCAAGGTCAGCGGCTTGCGCGGGCCCCCGCTTGCCGTCTTGCCGGTCTGGTCTTTCGTTTCCGTCATGCGATATCCGTCCAAACTCTTAGGGATGATAAGGTGTTAGCATATCCTACGATGCCGGAATCAAGGACCGGAAGCGCATCAGACGCTTGGCCTCATCCAACAGTCGCGCTGCCGCACCACCTGATATGATGGCAGCATGTACCACATTTGACCGCCCAATGGCCAAACTGATTTGATCAATTGTCAGCGCCGTTACGATAAAGGCGGTCATATCTTGGGCCGCCTGGATTGCCCGAAACTTGCGGTCCAGCCGTTCGATGCCGTCGGAAGCACCTTCCGCACCGTGGAAAATAGCGACGACCCGCCCGGTTTCCAAGGCTTCGTCCACCTGAGCAAAACCAGGCGTCACCAGCCCGGCCTTGTTGGCGATCCCGAGCGCCGACGTAACCCGCTTGACCAGAAGGGCTTCGATCGTCGTCGCCAGATCGACGGGTGCCGACACCTTGCGTTTCAGGGCGCGGGCAAACACGTTGCGACGTATGGCGTCCTCAACCCGCACGCGACGGGCATCGACCCAGACGCCACGGCCGGGGAGCCGTAGGGCTAGATCGGGCACCACGACGCCGTCAAGCCCTGCCCCGAACCGTATCAGCTCGGCAATCGGCAACTCGGCGCGCGTCACTGCGCACCGCCGCAGGGGCCCCGTGAGCTCGGGTTCGTCCGCGATGTCCCCGTCAGCTTCCACGTCAGCGCTATCGACGCCCATCTCCACACCGTCGGCACGCACACTGTCGTCACCGGGCGCCGTAGCGCCCGGTTCACCGTGAGTTCCACT
Organism: Hyphomicrobiales bacterium; assembly: GCA_038218255.1. Classification (GTDB taxonomy): domain Bacteria; phylum Pseudomonadota; class Alphaproteobacteria; order Rhizobiales; family Hyphomicrobiaceae; genus JANXVY01. Next base: position 1,119 of record JBBRKD010000034.1, read on the forward strand.
CTGGTTTGCGCTTTCAGACAGCGGGCTGACCTCCCGGCGTCTTTTCAGCCGTCTCTTCAGCCGTCTCTTCAGCCGTCTCGTCGCCATCGACGGCCTGTTCAATGTCTTCGTCCATGGCAAGGTCTGCGTCCGCGTCGCGTTGCGCCAAGTCTTCGGCCTTGATCCAACCCGCAACCACACGCGCTGACATGATCATATCTTCGGCTTCCCGGCGGCCGAGTTCGAGACCTTCGAGGACGCCCTTGTGCTTGATAACCTCGCCCGCGACCCCTGCCTTGTCTTTCTTGCGCTCTGTCCATCCGATCAGATCGTCGACATCGCAACCGGCGAGATCCTCAACCGTCTTGATATCGCCTTCGCCCATCGTGACCATCAGAGACGTCGTCATGCCGTTGACTTGCGCCATGTCGTCGGCAACGCCGAGTTCGCGACGCTTGGCGTCCCGCTCGGCCTCGATGCGCTCAAGATACTCGCGCGCGCGACCCTGGATTTCCTCGGCCGTCTCTTCGGTGAAGCCCTCGATCTGGGCGACTTCGCTCTGCTCGACGAAGGCCACTTCCTCAACGGACGCAAAGCCTTCGGTCACCAGCAGCTGGGCGATCACTTCGTCCACGTCGAGCGCATCCATGAACACCTGCGAGCGTTCGGCGAATTCCTTCTGACGGCGCTCGCTTTCCTCCTGCTCGGTCACAATATCAATGTTCCAGCCCGTGAGCTGGGAGGCGAGCCGCACGTTTTGCCCGCGTCGGCCGATCGCAAGCGACAGCTGGCTTTCGGGCACGACAACTTCGATGCGGTTGCTGTCTTCGTCCAGCACGACCTTGGACACTTCGGCGGGTGCCAGCGCGTTCACGATGAAGCTCGCCGCATCCTGGTTCCACTGGATGATGTCGACCTTTTCGCCCTGCAGCTCGTTGACGACCGCCTGCACGCGCGCTCCCCGCATGCCGACGCACGCGCCGACCGGGTCGATGGACGAATCCTTAGAGATAACAGCGATCTTGGCCCGGCTGCCGGGATCGCGCGCGACCGACTTAATCTCGACCACGCCGTCGTAGATTTCCGGCACTTCCTGGGCAAACAACTTGGCCATGAATTCCGAGCGCGCGCGGGTGAGGAAAATCTGCGGGCCGCGCGGCTCGCGCCGGACGTCGTAGATGTAGGCGCGGATGCGGTCTGACAGGCGCACGTTCTCGCGCGGGATCATTTCATCGCGGCGGATGATGCCTTCGGCCCGGCCGAGATCGACGATGACGTTGCCATATTCGACGCGCTTGACGGTGCCGTTGATGATCTCGCCCAGGCGATCTTTGTATTCGCTGAACTGGCGGTCGCGCTCGGCTTCGCGCACCTTTTGGACGATAGTCTGCTTGGCGTTTTGGGCCGCGACCCGGCCAAAATCGAGCGGCGGCAACGTTTCAGCGATCAGATCGCCGATCTTGGCTTCGGGGTTGCGCGACTGGGCGTCCGGCAGCGAAATCTGCGTTTCGGCGACCTCGACCTGCTCAACGACCGCAAGCACGCGCGTTAGCCGCGCTTCGCCCGTGCGCGCATCGATCTCGCAGCGGATGTCGTTTTCCTGGCCGTAGCGGGATTTGGCAGCCTTCTGGATCGCCTCTTCCATGGCCTCGATCACGATGCGGCGATCGATCGATTTTTCCCGCGCAACCGCGTCCGCGATCTGCAGCAGTTCGAGCTTGTTGGCGCTGATACCGGCAATGGCCATGGCGTTAGTCCTCTTTCGCGATGTCGATGTCGTTTTCGTCGAGTTCGGCCCCGTCAGCCGGGCGACCCGATTTTTGTCTCTTCGCCCGCGTCAGGGCTTCGCGGATCAAATCGTCGGTGAGCACGAGCTTGGCGTCGGAGACGAGATGCACGGGAAATCCCAACACCTTGAGGCCGATGCCCTCGATGTCGCATTCCATAAGCACTTCGCCAGAATCGAACCCTTCGAGCGTGCCCTTGAAGCGGCGGCGGCCATCGACGGGCGTCTTCAGTTCGACCTTGGCCTCATAGCCCACCCAGTCTTCGAAGTCAGACGCCCGCACCAAGGGTCGCTCAATGCCAGGAGACGAGACCTCGAGCCGATAGGCCCCCGCCAGCGGGTCGTGAACATCGAGAACCGGCGACACTTGCTTTGATACGGTTTCGCAATCATCGATCGTCATTGAGCCGTCAGGCCGCTCAGCCATAATCTGGACCGTCTTGCCCTCTTTGCCCGACACCACGACGCGCACGAGGCGATAGCCCAAGTCGATAATCGTCGGCTCGACGAGGGCGGCAAACTGCGCTGCCAGACCAGATTCGACCAAAAACCGCTCAGTCGACGGCCTTGCGGCGTCCGCAGGCGCTGCCTGCATCGCATCGTCGGGCTCATCGTCGGGCAAGGTCGTATCTGGCGCGTTCACGGCTGGGCAAATCTCACGGGTTCAAACCAAATGCAGTTCGGTGGCCTGACCCTTTCGGACCCTGCGTGTGTCGGCTCAGTGCTGGTGTGATGACAACAGCGGTAGCTGAGACCCGCTTGTTTTGCAAGCGCAATTGCCTGCAGGCGAAGGCCCGTTCAGCAAACAAGGCCCGCCAACCAACGAGACAACGCTGCTACACCCGCAGGAATCTGAAATAATAGCGCGCGCGGCCCTCGACCATAGCCTTGCGTTCATAGCGCGTTTCGGGCCAGTCGTCGCCGCGGTTGCGCCAATCATCGGGACCGGTCGCGGGCCACTCAAAGGCTGGATGCGCCAATACGGCGAGCAGGATCGTACGGGCATAGTCGCCGATGTCGGTGCCGATGCGCAACTCTACGCCAGGTTGCATCACCCGCGCCAGCAAATCGAGCATCGCGGGACACACCAGCCGCCGCTTGACATGCTTTTTCTTCGGCCACGGGTCGGGAAACAGAATGAACGCTTTCGATATGCTCTCTTCAGGCAACCAACGGAGCAGAGGTCGCGCATCGTCTGGATGGAGCCGAACGTTCGTGAGCGCAGCATCCGAAATTCCACTGAGCGCCTTGACCACACCGTCCTCGAACGGCTCGCAGCCCATGAGCATCACGCCGGGGTTGTGCGCGGCTTGCCACAGCAGATGCTCAGCCCCGCCAAAGCCAATTTCAAGCCACAACGGGCGCGAGGGCTCGTCCTGCCAAGGCGCGCCCAAATCTACCGCGACTTTCGGCAACACATCGTCCCAAAGGGACGCCTGCCTCGCACGGGGCTTGCGCGCCCGGCGCCGTCCGAATGACCGCAGTTCGAGCGTGCGCAGCGCTTCGTCCGTTTTGCGCGTATCCGCCATACACCCCTCAAAACGCAACGAGGGGCCGCAATGCCCCTCGCAAAGTCGAAGCTCTCGATCAAACGCGTTAGCAGGCCTTCAAAATCGCATCTGCCAAATCGGTCTTCTCCCAAGAGAAGCCGCCATCAGCGTCCGGCTTGCGGCCAAAGTGCCCATAAGACGACGTGCGCGCATAGATCGGCTTGTTGAGATCGAGATGACCCCGGATGCCGCGCGGCGTGAGGTCCATGCATTCCGCGAGCGCCTGCTCGATCTTGGCTTCGTCAACCTTGCCGGTGCCGTGGGTATCGACATAGATCGACAGCGGCTTGGCGACGCCGATGGCATAGCTGAGCTGGATCGTGCAGCGCTCGGCGATGCCCGACGCCACGACGTTCTTTGCGAGATAGCGTGCCGCGTAGGCAGCCGAGCGGTCGACCTTGGTCGGGTCCTTACCGGAAAAGGCACCACCACCGTGCGGCGCTGCGCCGCCATACGTGTCGACGATGATCTTGCGGCCCGTGAGCCCGCAGTCGCCATCGGGGCCGCCAATGAAGAATTTGCCCGTCGGGTTGATATGCCAGACAGTATCCTTCGTGATCCAGCCATCGGGAATGGCTTTTCGAACGTAGGGCTCGACGATCTCGCGCACCTGCTTTGACGTCAGATCTTCGACGATGTGCTGATGCGAGACGACAATCGCCGTCACACCAACCGGTTTGCCGTCTTCGTAGCGGACAGTGACTTGGCTCTTGCTGTCGGGGCCCAGCTTGGCTGCGTCGCCGACCTTGCCTTTGCGCGCATGCGCCAGATCTTCGAGGATCTTGTGGCTGTAGTAGATCGGCGCTGGCATCAGTTCAGGCGTTTCCTTGCAAGCATAGCCAAACATGATGCCCTGGTCGCCGGCACCTTCTTCCTGGTTGGTCGGCTGCTTGGCGTCGACGCCGGCTGCAATGTCGGCGGACTGGCCGTGCAGCAGCACTTCAATGTTCGTGTTTGCCCAGTGGAAGCCATCCTGCTCGTAGCCGATGTCGCGGATCGCCTTGCGCGTCAGGTCCTGGATCATCGCGACAGTGACGGACTTCGGCGTGTTGGAGAATTCACCCGCAATCACAACGCGGTTGGTGGTGCACAGAGTTTCGCAGGCGGCACGCACGGCCCAGGGATCGAGCTTGGCGATTGCGCTTTCGCGATAAAACGCGTCCACGACTTCATCTGAGATGCGATCGCTGACCTTGTCGGGGTGGCCTTCGGAAACAGATTCGCTTGTAAACAAGAAGGATTTGCGCGCCACGTGGCCCCCGGTTCAATGCTTTGACTAATCAACTCGCGCGCGTTGTTGCAGTCTTTCCTGGGAGGGTCAAGGTTGCGGGACAGGCCGCGACCACGGACGAAACACCGCACGCGCACCGTCTTTCGACCGCGCACCGAATGAGAGACGAGGCTTTCTCTTCTACGCTTTCTCGTCGGCGGCTTCTTGACCTGCTAGCGAGCGGACCAGTTCGATGACCGAGCGGCGGACCTTGGGATCGGTGATGCGCACAAACGCCTTGTTGAGTTCCAGACCCTCGCGGCTGCTGAGGAAATCAACGACGTAGGTTTCAGCTGGCCGTTCGGTAAAACCATGAGCGTTGGCGTACGCGTGCGCGGCATCGCCGTCCAAACTCGCAGCCCCGACTTCGTCGTAGAAAAACTGGACTGGTACACCGAGGACCTGTGCAAGATCAAACAACCGGCTGGCACCGATCCGGTTGACGCCTTTTTCGTATTTCTGAACCTGTTGGAACGTGAGGCCGAGGCTTTCGCCGAGCTTTTCCTGGCTCATGCCCAACAGCATCCGGCGCAACCGGACACGGCCGCCGACGTGCGTATCGATCTGGTTCGCGCGCCGCGCGTTTCGTTCTTCCGTCGGCGCGGTTGTCGGCGTTCCGGCATTGTCAATTGAAGTCATCAGCATACCCGCTATGTGGCCCGCCCCGGTTCAATTCCTAAGTGCGTGAAAGTAAGCCGTCAACCTAAAGGACTTCATCGGATTTGGTCAAAGCCCCGTTGATTTACTTCAGAGAATTCCGCAACGACGCGGCAGCTATAGCAAATATACTCAACATGAGCCAAAATATCACATCGCCGGACTTTGCGTAGACGGGGGGAGGTCTTGCGATCGGCAGCACGGTATCGACGCTCCCTCTGGCGTTCAATAGCAAAGTTACCAGCAGGCGACCCTCCGGGTCCACCACGGCAGATATTCCATTGTTGGCCGACCGCACGAGCGTCAGCCCCTGCTCCACCGCGCGAACACGGGCTTGGTGAAAATGCTGAGGCGGCCCTGTACTGTTGCCAAACCAACCGTCGTTGGTAACAACCACAAGCAGGCCCGGTCTTTCGCCGTGCGGCCAAGCCTCGTTGGCAAAAATCGCTTCATAGCAGATGAGCGGCCCGACGGGTGGCAGACCCGGGACATCGAGGAGCGGCTTAGGCTGGACGCCACGAGTGAACCCACCGCGTTGCCGCGTCAGGCTTTGCAAGCCGATCGCTTCGAGCGTCGACTGGAATGGGAGGTATTCCCCAAACGGCACCAGATGGATCTTGTCATAGAGGGTTGCGAGTGCTCCCCCGGCCCCAAGCACGAGCAGGCTGTTATAGGCCTTGCGCGTACCGGAGGCGTCGTCGCGGACAGCGCGCAAGGCACCCGTCAGCAGGTACACATGAGATGGCAGCAAGGACCCGATGGCTGCGAGCGCTTCAGGGTGATCGAGCGGCCCAAATGGCATCGCCGCTTCGGGCCACACGACGTGAGAGACGCCAGCTAAATCATCGATCTGTCCAACGGCGTTGCGGCGCGAGAGATCGAGATGGTCCTGGAAGATTCCAGCTTGCTTTTCGGCGATCCATTTGTCGCGCTGCGGCACGCTTGGCTGGACAAGTCGCACCATGACGCCGGGTATCGGCGGTGACGGCGGTTGGGCGAGATGCCAGGCCCCCAGCGCGGCCGCCAGCGCGAGCGGCAAACCCGAAAACGAAAGCGCCGCCATCGCCGCTATCCTGACCTGCCCAATCGGGGCATCCGCCAGCAACACGAGTGGCAACGAGAGCAGCAGCACCGCCCACAGCGTCAGCCCCGGTACGCCGAAAACGGCGACCGACTGCATCAACGCCAACGGCATCGTGAGTGCGAGCCCCGGCGCATTCCACGGGAAGCCCGTGAACAGACAGCCGCGCAGCCATTCCGCCAGTCCGATCGTGATCGCAAGCACGAGCGCGCGCAGCACAGCCCCGCTCACGCCGGTGCTCTCGTTCGACGGCCAAACGGTTTGCGCCAGCGCACCAGCCAACGCCCAGTATCCCGCCATGGCGGCTGGCAGCAACGTGACCGCAAACGGCAGCAGCCAGGCAAAGATCTCGGCTTCGCCGAGAAACGCTTCGCCAATCCAAAACAGCCCGGCAAAGAAATAGCCAAACGCAAACCACCAGAGTGCGACCGCTGACGCTCGAATGGGCCGCGACCGCATGTTTGCTCCGTCGAGCAGCCAGATCATCACCGGGAACGTGAGCACCAGCACGGGCCAAGCAAAGAACGGCGCGAACGCCAACGTCGAGAGCGCACCGGCGATCCACGCAAGCCCCCGTTGCCGCCAGCCGCTTGCTGTCCGCACGCTCTTAGCTGCGTGCGCGAGCAAGCCAGTGGTCCACGGCCAGTCTGCGTGCGCAATCACGGCTTGGATGCCGCGCCACCGTCCGGCAGCGTCGGCGCCAAGAGGCGCGAGGCATCGATCTTGAGTTTTTTCACCCGGCGCGGATCGGCATCCAAAACTTCAAACTCCAGCCCCGACGTTGGATGACGCACGATTTCACCGCGCGCGGGCACCCGACCCAACAACGAGAACACGAGCCCGCCGAGCGTATCCACTTCTTCGGCCTCTTCGTCGGTCACGATCCTGCGCGCGAGCAGGTCTTCAAGGTCACTGATCGGCGTGCGGGCGAGCGCGACCATGGTCCCGTTCGCATCGCGCGTGATCTGCGCCACTTCCGCTTCGTCGTGCTCGTCCTCGATCTCGCCGACGACCTGTTCCACGAGATCCTCGATGGTGACGAGCCCGTCCGTTCCGCCATATTCATCGACGACGAGCGCCATGTGGATGCGCGTCGCTTGCATGCGGATCAACAAGTTCATGGCAGGCATCGACGGCGGGATGTACAGCACCGGCCTGCGGATTTTGGCGACTGTGATCGGCCGTGAGAGGTCGATTTTGCCGATGTCGAACACGGCCTGTCCCACGTTCACGGTCGCGGCTGCACCTGAGCTAGCGGCGTCGGCGTCTACAGGCTCTGGCCGGCGGACGCCGCCTTCCTCGATCAACCAGTGCAGCACATCCTTGATGTGGACCATGCCGCGCGGATCGTCGAGCGTTTCGGCAAACATCGGGATACGCGAAATACCCCCGTCTTCAAAGGTTGCGAGCAGTTCCGACAGCGGCTCGGTCTCTTCGAGCGCAATGATATCGGCGCGCGGAACCATGATGTCAGCGACGCGCAGCGCGCCGAACCGGAGCATCCGCAGCATCATCTGCCGCTCTTCGGCGGAAAACGCCGATGCGGACGCCGCCTCTTGTTTCAAAGCGCCTTCGATGGTGTCGCGCAGCGTCGGCGCACCTTGCAGCCCCAACCGCGAACGCAACGCCGACAACCAGCCAACGCCCGACGATCGTGCATCATCGCTGAGGATCACCGGCTGAACGACGCCGCTCGCCGGACTGGCTTGCGTGGTATCTGG
>JBBRKD010000035.1:0-9092 GCA_038218255.1 Hyphomicrobiales bacterium
TGCTGATCGACAAGGCGCAACTGTTGACGCTGACGGCGCCTGAAATGACCGTCCTCGTCGGTGGCCTGCGCGTCCTGAACGTCAACGTCGGTGGGGCGCAGCACGGCGTCTTCACGAAGCGGCCGGGCACGCTGAGCAACGACTTCTTCGTCAACTTGCTCGACATGGCAACCGCGTGGACAGCGCTGACCGACAAGCAGGATGTGTTTGAAGGCCGTGACCGCAAGACCGGCACCCTCACGTGGACCGGCACCCGTGTCGACCTCGTGTTCGGCTCGAACTCGCAGTTGCGCGCCATCGCCGAAGTCTATGCGGGCGCTGGCCAGCAAACGAAGTTCATCCGCGACTTCGTGGCCGCCTGGACCAAAGTCATGGATGCGGACAGGTTCGATCTGGCCTGAACCGGCTTCACGCTGCCGGTTAACGACCCGAGCGCCTCTGACTGAGACGCGAGCGCGCTCGGGGATGGCGCTCGGAGTTCGCGATTGGTGCTGGCGCACTTCGATTGACAGTTGCCTGCGGCGCGTGGCACGCACACGCCGCAGGTTCTAGACCCCAAGTCTCTCCGCCTTGTGCCACGCGACACACTCTTTGGAGGCACCATGAGTGGCGGACTTCTCGCGCTGCTGGACGATGTGGCCGTCATCGCCAAGATCGCGGCCGCATCCCTTGACGACGTTGTAGCGAACGCTGCAAAGGCTGGAACGAAGGCTGCTGGCATTGTCATCGACGACGCCGCCGTGACACCTCGTTATGTCGTGGGCTTTGCCGCTGACCGCGAGTTGCCCATCATCGGCCGCATCGCTCTCGGCTCGCTCAAAAACAAGCTGATTTTTCTTTTGCCAGCAGCGCTTTTGCTGAGCGCATTCGCACCGTGGGCGATTACGCCCCTGCTGATGGCTGGCGGCGCATTCCTTTGTTTTGAAGGCTACGAGAAGGTGCACGGCCTTTTTCAGGGCCGACGTGCCGGCGCGCCGTCAGACGTCATCGCTACCCCGGCGGTCGGTGCCCGAGCGACGACTGCTGCAACGGTCGATGCGAAGACGCTGGAGGATCAAAAGATTGCCGGCGCCATCCGCACCGACCTCATCTTGTCGGCGGAGATCATGGCAATCGCGCTCTCCAGCGTTTCGTCGCCCTCGCTCATCACGCAAGGGATCGTGCTGGCGCTTGTTGGGATCTTCGTCACCGTGCTGGTCTATGGGGCTGTGGCGATCATTGTGAAGGTCGATGATGTCGGGGTTGCGCTGGCACGCAATGCGCGGCCGGTATCGTCGCTGGTGGGGCTCCGAGCGGCGGACGCTGGCACCGCGCCGACGCCGTCTGACACGCGGACGGCGCCGTTCACCCAGCGCTTTGGCCGCGCGCTCGTCAGCGGGATGCCTGGCTTTCTCGCAGGTCTGAGCCTCGTCGGCACACTTGCGATGCTGTGGGTTGGCGGTGGCATCATCGTTCATGGCTTGCATGGGTACGGGGTGACGGTCGTTGAAAGTTCCATCCATGCGGTTGCTCTTGGGATCGGCGGCGCGCTTCCCGTGATCGGCGGCGCGGTCGAATGGCTTGTCTCGGCAACGGGTGCTGGCCTGATCGGCCTCGCCGTCGGGTGGGTCGTGGCCCGCTTCGTACCCCAGCCGCACTGATGCCCGACGTGACCGACGACGGTGATTGAGGACGGTGACCGAGGACGGACTTCCCCAAACGCTGCCGAATCGCACAGTCTGCCCGCATGCCGTTTTGGGTCTACATGGTGCGATGTGCCGACGGGCCGCTCTATACGGGCGTTGCGACAGATGTTGCGCGCCGCGTGGATGAGCACAATGGGCTGACACCGGCGGGCGGCGCATCCCGACGTGGCGCGCGCTATACGTCCGCACGGCGGCCGGTTAGGCTCGTGTATGCAGCCGAACTTGGAACGCGGTCGGAGGCTGGTCGAGAAGAGGCCCGCATCAAGGCCCTGGCGCGGGCTACAAAAGACGCGTTGATCGCCACGGCAGGAGAGCCAGGGAGGAGAGCCCCGTGCGGGAGACACCCGAAGATTGCCGCGGGCGTGATGCGACGCGCGCGGGCGAAGTGATCGCCCCGCTTCCAAGCCGGACGGATGCCAGCCTGGTTTTTATCGGACGCATCGAAACGCCCTTCAAAACACGCGCGGACTGCCCTCGCCAGGGCAGGATCGACGGGCCGGAGTGCCGGTTGGTGGTTACGCCGCCCTATGATCAGGCGCTGGCGGGTCTGGAGGCGTTTGAGACCATCGAAGTGCTGTATTGGATGCACGAGGCCCGGCGCGATCTGATCGTCCAGAACCCCAAGGGCGATGGCATCACACGCGGCACGTTTGCGCTGCGCTCGCCGCTTAGGCCAAACCCGATTGCGACGTCGCTCGTCAGGCTCGTGCGCCGTGAAGGGGCAAGCTTGATTGTGCGGGGGCTCGACTGCCTCGATTGCACGCCGCTGCTCGACCTCAAGCCGGATCGGTGTGCCTATTCTCCGTTGGCACCGTCAAAGACCTGAGGGCAAAGGACACACGCGTCACACGGGTCTGCGAGCGTTTCAGCGCATGGCGGCTGGACGCCAGCCTGCGGCCAGCGCGTCGATCTCGCTGCAAAACCACCGCGTGCCCTTGTCGTCGCGCATGGCAACCTTGTCGTACCAGGGGCTCCACGGCATGTGGTAGACGAGCCCCGTGCGCGAGACATTGCCCTTGATCACGCAGCCGCTAGGCACGGCCGCTTGCGTGGACGCCGACGCCCACTTCTGCGCGCGATAGTCCCATGCGGGCACGGCTGGCCCTTGCCAAACGCCGCGCAATGCTGCGTGGGCGACGGCTTCCTCGGTCACATAGTGCTGTGAGTATTTCACAAAGGCCCAGGCATAACCCTGGCGCACCATCTCGGCATTGATGTCGATGGCGCCGACAAAGCAGATCCCGAGCAGACGCCCGTATTTGTCGAGCCCGCGGCTATGACAATCAACGCTCTGGTCTCGCGTCAAGCTGACCATCAACCGGGTCGCCGCCGTTCCACAGCTCCATGTCTCGCCGCTGGCGGTTTGGCAGGTCTGGCTAGCTTCGGGCGCGTCGATCCCCTCAAGGCGGATGCGCGTGCCTGCAATGTCGATGGTATCGCCATCGACCACATGAGCTGGCCCCGAGAGCATACCACCGGGCGGAGCTACGGCCGCCGTACGCGCCTCGATGGACGATGAAACCAGTCCCGCAGCCAGCGCGAACGCCACTGGCCGCATGGGAACACACCGCGAAAATAAACTCCACATAGGTAGAGCGTGCCTGAGTCGCGTGTTGCAACCTAGGCAAGAATATGACTTTTCAACACAACTTAAGGGCTGATACATCTTGGGCGCACAACCGAGCAACGGCTGGCGACAGCGCGGGAAAACCGCGTTTGAGTTGCAGATCAATGTCCTGGATTTGCTGCAAAAAAGCCCGAAAGGTTAAGGCTGCGGGCGCTCTGGCACGACGGGCGGCAACGTCAGCCCGCGCTCTGCAAACACCCCAGTGAAGCCGAGTTGCCGCCATTGAGCGGAGACATCGCGCTGACGGGCGGCATCGGCCAGATATTCGACGGTAAAGACAGGTTTGCCGTCGGCCTTGGCGCGGTTCAGCAGCGCGATTGAATGGCGCGTCTCGTTTGGCGGGTTGGGTACGCCATCGCCGCCTTCGCCATAGTACAAGTCTTCCTTGGCGACCCCGTCGATGGCGCGGCGGTAGGTCGCCTCTGTTAGCAGGTCTTCGGCGTTTTGGGCCACGACCAGAAACCCCGGTTTGCGTTTTTTGGCGTGCTGCGAGATCGCTGTGACAAACGCAATCATGTCGGCACGCGCGTTTGCGCGGACGTCGGCTGGCTGTTCGAATGCGTCGATCCGGTCGAGATAAATGCCGTCAAACCCCGCGTCCACGATGCGATCGAGATATGACGTGGGGGCGGGAGATAGGAACCGCCAAAGCCGCAGCCAGAACTCTTGACCTTGGGCCGGTGGCGTGTCGACGATCATGGCTTGCCAGGCTGGGTCCCAGAACCGGACCTTGAAATTGCCCTTCCAGTTGGGATTTTCCGGGCCGAGCCAGGGTGGCGGCGACACACGCCACCACGGCTTCCAGTAGTAGCGATAGGTCTCAGCTTCCCCGATCGACAGATACGACAGGACGACCCGCCGCGACCCGTTGGGCCGTTTCTGGAGAGCTGCCACCTCGTGCGCCCGTAGCGCCCTCCCGTCGGTTCCGTCGCGCGAGTAATCAACAACGAGCACATCGACGGCTGCTGGAACTTGTGTCAACTGCAGGCGTTGCAACTGGTAGCCCCATGTTCTGGCGTCCTGAAGGCGGGGGCCTGTGCGTGCGGGCAGGATTGGAGGCTCAACGGGTGCGCCGACCAAACCCGACCCGATCACTCCGGCTAATCCCGCAACCAGGGCGATAATGAACAACCAACGGCGCATGGAAGACAATCAATCAAATTGAACGGGCCTGCTGGTGGGATCGTACAGTCTCAACACACGACGGCACTGAACTCCAGCGCTAGGACGCGAGGCCGTGGTGAGCGATACTCGAAATGACAGGTCTCGCAGTTCGTGAAAGATGAGGACATGTTACCAGATCAGTTGACGGCCGGGACAGGTATCATCAACGCGGGACCAGGTGCTGCCGGTTCCCTCGATCTTGTCGAAGCGGCGAGACTGTTTTTTGCTGAGACCGGGAGCGTTGCGCTTGCCACGGTCGTCGAGACGTGGGGATCCGCGCCGGTGCCGGTCGGCGGGCAGATGGCGATTGCAGCCGACGGCCGGTTTGCAGGCTCAGTATCGGGCGGTTGCATCGAAGGCGATGTGATCGCAGCAGCCGCGCAGGCCATGGCAGCCCGCGCGCCCCGGGTCATGACGTTTGGCGTGACGACGCACGATGCGCTGCGTGTCGGACTGCCGTGTGGCGGCACGGTCCGCATTCATATCGATCCGGTCACAGGATCGGATGGCCGCGCGTATCTCAATTCGATCGCGGAAGCCGCGACGCGGCGCGAGACGGCCCATGTGGTCTTGAACCTGACAACCGGCACGCGCACGCTTTTGTCGCCCTCAACGTTGCCGACGCAGCCGCGCTTACAGGCGCTGCCCGAGCCCGTGGCACATGACCTCGCGGCTGGGCAAAGCTGCCTCGACGCGTCGTCAGACGGCGAGATCTTCTACAAATCGTTTGCCCCACCGGCCCGCATCGTCATCGTGGGTGCGACCCACATCGCGCAGGTTCTGACGCAACTCGCCCGCCTCACGGGCTATGGCACCGTTGTTGTCGATCCGCGCGATGGCTACAGCACGGCCGAACGGTTTGTGCATGCCCGGGTGATCGGCGACTGGCCAGCGGCCGCTCTTGAGAGCCTCGGCTTGGACCGGTTCACGGCGATCGTTGCGCTCGCCCACGTCGCCCATCTGGACGATGAAACGCTCGGTGTCGCGCTGGCCTCTGACTGCGGCTATATCGGCGCGTTGGGATCGCGCCGCAACCATGCGGCGCGGTGTGCGCGGCTACGATTGCAAGGCTTTGGCGACGCCGACATCGCACGGATCCGCGCGCCGATCGGGCTCGACATCGGCGCATTAACGCCGCCCGAAATCGCGCTCGCCATCCTCGCCGAGATCGTCGCGACCGTGCGTGGCCCCCGACGCACCTGATTGTGACGCACCTGATTGTGACGCACCTGATTGTAACGCACCTGATCGTTGTGGTGGTTCCTTCGTGTGGACGGGCCTAGACACGTCTGATAGGCACCCGCCACCGAAGCCCGAACCGGAAAGCCCGCCATGTCCATCAAACGTCACGAAAGCAACGCTGTGTACTCTAAGGCCGTCGAGGCCGGCGGCATGGTCTACACGGCCGGGATTATTCCAAGCGATCTGTCCAAAGACGTGAAGGGACAGACCGTCGACGTGTTGACCGAGATCGATCGCCTCCTGGCGCTGTGCGGCACCTCCAAGGGCAACGTGATCCAGGCGAGCATCTGGCTCAACGACATCCGCCATCGCGAGGCCATGAACGAGGCCTGGACCGCCTGGGTGGGCGGTGCGGCCAACGCGCCCGTTCGGGCCTGCGTGGAAGCCAAACTCGTTGACCCGCGTATGCTGGTCGAAATCGCGGTCATCGCGGTAAAATCGTAACGGGAACGTTTGCAACTTTGGAGCGTTCCATGGCGCCGGGCGGGCGTTGCACGGGCGGTGAGCTTGCGGAACTCTCAGGTTTTAGTGGCTCACCGATCGGCGCGCCGTGAGCCGTTTGTCGCCCGTAGCAACGGGCACAAGTGAAGCTGCTGTCGTTGGGTCGCTCCTTCTTCCTGCGGGTGTGACTCGTTTGCAGCATCCGCTTTTTATTATAGTGCGTTCAATTTCGTAAGGTTCGAGACTGTCGTAAGAATCAGGCAAGTTAAGCGCTTCGCATAGCTTGCCGATGTGAGGGACACCCAAAAATGCGCGCTTTGATGGCCGTTCTGATGCTGACGACGTTTGCGGTTCCAGCTTTTGCTGACAATACCGGCTTTGACAGCATTCATTCGAAGGTCCGCGTCGGCACTAAAATGTGCTTTGCCGATCATAACCACTCTGGCTCTGGCACCGGCGCAACGCGCAAGATCGCAGAAATGCAGGCCATCAGCTCCTGGTACGGCTACACGGCCAACGAGTATGGCAGCGACTGGGCTAACATCAACAAAGCCGTCAAGCGCTCCATGCGGTGCTCGCCGTCGGGCAGCGGGTGGTCGTGCGATGTGGACGCGACGCCCTGCCGCTGAACGGCGACGGGAACGGGGTTGATTTGTTTGAGAGGCCACGCGGCTTTGGTCGCGTGGCTTTTTCGTTTCAGCGCCCCGTCAGCACGCGCGATAAGATGCGCTGCACGAGACCCCAGCCCCAGCGCATCACGATCAGCCGAATCAACCAGCCGACGATGCCCTTGCTTTGAAACCCCAGCAGCGAGCCGAAGATGTCGCGCACGGACCCGCCGAGCGAGGCGCCGTCTGACGTTCTCGCCCCGCTCCGGATCACGTCTGGAAGGTTGCCATAGGGGTCGTTAGGTGCATTGACGCCTGGAATGCGATCGCCGGGGATCGGTAGAGGACTTCCGCCGCCAAACGGTCCACTTGTCGTCTGTCCTCGTGGCACGGGCTGCTGGCTGGGAAAGCCGCGCGGGGGCTGTTCGCCGGGGAGAGGCAGCGGCGCGCCGCCCGCGTTGCCGGGCAGCCCCGGAATGCGAGAAAAGATATCGCCAAGCCCGCCGCTCCCACCGCCGTCTGGGCCATCCTGCGGGTCTTGGTCCATCCGGCGTCGAGACGGCCCGGTCGGCGCGCCCCCGGCGGCACCACCCAGATCGGGAAGGCGCTTGAGAATATCCCCCAAGCCACCCTGTGTGCCCTTGGCCAAGGCCGCCATCACAAGGGACGCAAGGATCGGCAGAAGTTTCTGGATGATGGCCTGGCTGACGCCGGACGACACGGCGGCTTGGGCTGCCACGTTCCGGCTCTTGGCCTTCGACCCGAACACGGTATCGAGTGCCCCGACGCCGACGGCTGCCGCGTCGGGAGACGCTGCCCACTGAGGGTTTGCAAGCACGTTGCGATGCTCTGGTCGCTCGACTTCGGCCATGAGATCGGCAACCCCGCCGCGCGAGAGGGTGTTGCGCTCCATGCTCGCCGTCAGGGACGGCAGCACCGTCGCAAGGATGCCATCCAATTGCGCGGGCGTGATGCCATAGGCTGCCGCGAGGGAGCGCAAAGTGGCTTGGGCTTGCGGGGTTCGCAAAAGGTCAGTGAGGGTCACGCGGCCTCCGAAGACGTCAGGGACGAAGGCCGCTCTGTTAGCGCGTTCGTTACGCCCTTGGCAAAACGCAATTCGACGCTTGCGCCATCATGGAACCACAAATCGGCCCGAGAGTTTTATGCGTATGTGGTTAACTCAACACCACCAAATGGTTACACGACAAATGATCGTCAACCTCGCTCTGGAGACCCCCCCATGCGAACCACCTCTGCAGCTTTTGCTGCCGCTGCCCTGATCATCACAGGCTTGATCGGCACACCTCTGACGGCAACTTCAGCGACGGCCGCGCCGATCGCTTCCGTGGCACGTTCTGCCGCTGTCGCCATCGGCGATGAGGCCGCAACGCTCGTCAACTCACGCCATCATGGCTATGGCCACCACTATCGTGGCTCTCGCAGCTATTACGGCTCGCGCTACGCGTACCGCAGTTATGACTACGCCCCGCGGTACTACCGGCCCTATTCCTACTCTTATGCGTACGGCGGCTTCCCCGGCATCGGCTTTTCGTATGGCCCACGCCACCACTCGTACCGCCACTACCGCCACTACCGCCACTGATCGTGACCCGGTTGTTACGTCCAGGCGGCGTCGCAACGCGGAACTTGATCTCAGGCCCATAATCTGAGCGTCTTGATCCACAGACTTGTGCCAATCTCGCAACACTGCGCGTCTTTTGACTTGGATGCGCGGCCCGGTTTCCTCTAAGACCTGACATTGCGTGAGCCGCTGGATATTTCCAGCGGCTTATCTGTGCGTGGTCGGCGGTGCATCAGGCAGCGTGCACACGGGCAACCGTTTAACGGAAAGATCGCCTGCATCGAGCGGCGACGACATAAGGGGACTGAAGCGAGATGGACCAAATTATGTGGGGGATCATCGGGTGCGGAGCACTCGCTATTCTCTATGCTCTCATCACCGGCCGCGCCGTGATGGCCGCCGACCCTGGCAACAAGCGCATGCAGGAGATAGCCGCTGCCATCAGCGAAGGCGCGTCCGCCTACCTGAACCGGCAGTACACGACGATCGGAATCGTCGGTGCTGTGATCTTCGCCCTCGCCTTCGCGCTTCTGGGTGGCAAGGTTGCTCTCGGCTTCCTCATCGGTGCGGTTCTTTCGGCCTTGACCGGCTTCATCGGCATGAACGTGTCTGTGCGTGCCAACGTGCGCACGGCTCAAGTCGCATCGAAATCGCTCGCGGGCGGCCTCAAGATGGCGTTCGAAGCTGGTGCGGTGACCGGTATGCTCGTTGCTGGCTTGGCGCTGCTTGGCGTTGCGATCTAC
>JBBRKD010000036.1:0-8999 GCA_038218255.1 Hyphomicrobiales bacterium
GGCCGATCCGTGCCCGGCCCCATCTCGTCGAGCGTCGGCTTGCGAATGCGCGGAACTGGAGCGGTCTTGGGCGTGTTCGCCGCGTCGCCGTACTTGCGCTCGCCGCGATAACCCCCGGTCGCATCGTCCACCGCTGACTGCCGCGCCATCGGATCGTCGGCGAGGAATAGCTCAGTGGCCTGCAGCCGCTTAACCTCATCACGCAACCGCGCGGCCGTCTCAAACTCAAGATCGGCGGCCGCCGTCTTCATGCGTTTTTCAAGGTCTGCGATGACAGCTGCGAGGTTGTTGCCGATCATCGGTTTATCGGCAAGCCCGGCATCCACCGTCACATGGTCCTGCTCGTACACCGAGCTCATCACATCGTGGATGTTGCGCTTGATGCTCTCGGGCGTGATGCCGTGCAGCGTGTTGTACGCCGTCTGCTTTTCACGCCGCCGATCGGTCTCGGCGAGCGCCCGCTCCATGCTGCCGGTGATCTTGTCGGCATACAGGATCACCCGGCCATCGACGTTGCGCGCGGCGCGCCCGATCGTCTGGATCAGCGAGGTTTCCGAGCGCAGGAACCCTTCCTTGTCGGCATCCAGGATGCACACCCGCCCGCACTCAGGAATGTCGAGCCCTTCACGCAGCAGGTTGATCCCGATCAGCACATCAAATGCGCCAAGCCGCAGGTCACGGATGATCTCGATGCGCTCCAGCGTCTCGATGTCGGAATGCATATAGCGCACCCGGATGCCCTGCTCGTGCATGTATTCGGTGAGGTCTTCAGCCATCCGCTTGGTCAGCACGGTCACAAGCGAACGATACCCTTGCTGGGCCGTGCGCCGCACCTCGTCGATCGTATCATCGACCTGCGATTTGGCGGGCCTGATCTCGCAGATCGGATCGATCAGCCCTGTCGGCCGGATCACCTGCTCGACGAACGTCCCGCCGGTTTGTTCCAGCTCCCACGGCCCTGGCGTCGCCGAGACGTGGACGGTTGCTGGCCGCATCGCGTTCCATTCTTCAAACCGCATCGGCCGGTTGTCCATGCACGATGGCAACCGGAACCCGAACTCAGCCAATGTCGCCTTGCGCCGGAAGTCGCCCCGGAACATGCCGCCGATTTGCGGCACCGTGACGTGGCTTTCGTCGGTGAACACGAGTGCGTTGTCGGGGAGATATTCAAACAGCGTCGGCGGCGGCTCGCCGGGTTTGCGGCCCGTCAGATAGCGCGAATAGTTCTCGATGCCCGCACAGCTCCCGGTCGCTTCCATCATCTCCATGTCGAACGTGGTGCGCTGTTCGAGCCGCTGCGCTTCGAGCAACCGCCCGGTGGAGTAAAGCTCTTCGAGCCGCGCCTTCAGCTCAATCTTGATGTTCTTGATCGCCTGCTGGAGCGTGGGCTTGGGCGTCACGTAATGCGAGTTGGCGTAGATCTTCACGAGTTCCAGGTCAGCCGATTTATGCCCGGTGAGCGGATCGAATTCGGTGATGCTGTCGACCTGATCGCCAAACAGCGAGATGCGCCACGCCCGGTCTTCCAAATGCGCCGGGTATAGTTCGACCGTATCACCGCGCACCCGGAACGCACCGCGCGCGAAGGCGGCATCGTTGCGCCGGTAATGGAGCGCCACGAGATCGGCCAGCAACTGGTCGCGCGACAGCGTCTCGCCGAGCTTCACCGTGAACGTCATCGCCGTGTACGTTTCGACCGAGCCGATACCATAGATACACGACACCGACGCCACGATGATCACATCGTCGCGCTCCAGCAGCGCCCGGGTTGCGGCGTGTCGCATGCGGTCGATCTGCTCGTTCACCGAGCTTTCTTTTTCGATATAGGTATCCGTGCGCGGCACATACGCTTCGGGCTGATAGTAGTCGTAATACGACACGAAATACTCGACGGCATTGTCGGGAAAGAAGCTCTTGAATTCGCCATAGAGCTGCGCCGCCAGCGTCTTGTTGGGCGCGAGCACCAAGGCTGGCCGGTTGGTCTGCGCGATGATGTTGGCAACCGTGAACGTCTTACCCGATCCGGTGACGCCAAGCAGCACCTGATCGTGCTCCTGCGCCTGCACACCCTTGACGAGCTCTGCGATAGCGGTGGGCTGATCACCCTT
Organism: Hyphomicrobiales bacterium; assembly: GCA_038218255.1. GTDB lineage: Bacteria > Pseudomonadota > Alphaproteobacteria > Rhizobiales > Hyphomicrobiaceae > JANXVY01. The sequence continues at coordinate 2,109 of JBBRKD010000036.1, forward strand.
GGGCTGGTATTCGGACACGAGCTTGAACGGCACCCCGCCTTCGCTTTTCTCCGGCCGTTCGGGGCGGTGGGGCACGTATTCCGGCACCGTGCCCGCGACGATCGGATGGCTCGCCATCAGCGGCTGCTGGGCGAGTACCGCACGCGCGGCATCGCTGCGCTCGTTGGGCCGCGTGAGCAGGGCGTCCAGCGTCGCGGTCAGCGTCTCGCCCGACATCGGAGGCCGTGGCCCCGATTGCCGCAGCGCGGGCAATGTCGACGGCCCGGCGGCATAGAACGTCTGGGCGCTCTCACCGAGCCCCGGCGTCCCCGCCAGCGTCTCGACGGGCGGAGCCTCCGGTTTGCTCGCCTTCCCCCGCGACGGGCGCGGCTTGGACGAGGCAGGAGACAATCTGGGAGCTTTGACCATGATGGGAGTATGGGGGACAAGCCGCAGCCTCGCAAGTTAGCCACGTGTGGGTAACCTCCAGTATTGGAAAAACGGCAGCCCGAATCGGGTCAGTCACATCCGGGCCGCGATCCAGTGCGAGCGTGACGGCTGGAAATAGAAAAATGCTTGCTTATCTCACCATACTGATGACCTCGATCGCGGGCCTCGCTGGCGCACCCGTCTGGACCATTGCCGTGACGGCCATCATGCTGTCATCCGTCTCAATTGTGCGGCATCGTCAACTTTATCAACGTGGTCGCGAACTAGGATTTGCTGGTCAAGTTGATGAAACGATCGTGAAAACTGCGTTAAATGCGTCTGTCGCAACTGCGCTGGCGTATGGTCTAGGCTGGGTCCTTCGCGTTCTTTGATGGTGCATCAGGTTGGTAGAGCCACTGAAGGTCATACCTAGGCTGCAGTCCCCTGGCCTGCTGCACTCGCTTAGAACCTTCGCGTGCAGTTGACTGCAGGCGGCGAGCTGCACTGAGCAGAGGCGGCCGAAATCGAGGCATCTGATCAAGGATGCGACGGTAAAAGTTGTCTGCTGCTTGCAGTTCTGTGGGTTCCATTACGCCAAACCCGTAACGGGAAGCTAAAAATGCCGTCACATAATGTAGTTCGGCCTGTTCAATGATTTCCCATTTCGATAGTGACGCCACAAATGGTTGGCGTATTTTCTGGGCGCTGCCGTCTATATTGGGGCTGACGAGTGCCCAACCGGCTCCCGTGTCTGGCGGTGCAACCGCTTGCGAGATAAGAGCTTGGTATCGCTTTGCTCGACTGGCGACGAAGACGCGATCGCGAGCATTTTCGATATCAGCGGCGCAGTTTTCAAGTCGAACAAATTCTGTCAGTGCCAGCTGACGCTGCCCCAGGCGCAGGAGGTGGTAGGCCTTTCCTTCAAGTGCGATGAGATCGCGCTGGTGCCCGGGCACGCTCTCAACACCGCTGTATAACCGGAGCGCCTCCTCATCATAGCGTTTGGCAGTGACCCGGTCGCGTACCTTCGCCGCGCGAGCCGCCGCAAGTGTGGCCGCGATAATATCCGCAGCGACCAGCTGTCTGCGCAGTGACACCAATGCGAGCTCTGCGGTTCCAATGCGGCTATTGATCCTCGATGCAATCCTTGTCAGTTCGCGATCACTCGTTACCTTGGCATCGACGCCCATGATAGCGCGATCCCAACTATTGCGTTTAAGAACGCTTCTCAATTCAAGGGCAAATGCCGGCTGACGGTGAGGCGTTCGGCGGTCTGGCCTCTTAATGAGCGACACGACATCACGTAAAGTGGGTTCAAGCCGGATGTCGCTTTCATTCAGGTATTCTTTGAGCCGACGGTGAAGGACCGCTTCCCTAAAATGATACCATTTCCAGATAGCAAACGAACCGGAGACCAACGCAGCAGCTATGCTGACGTAGAGTTTTAATTGTTCGTAAAAGCTAGCAACTGCCTCGGGTTGTCCTCGCAGGAACGGCGCTAGGCCTTCGAGTAGTTCCTTGGCAATCCCGTGCTCGAGAAACCACTTAGCGACAACGCAGGTAACACCGACTCCGCACTCCACTCTTACCCCCAAAAAAACGCGAACCAGCCCATGGTTAATTAAGCGTAAACGCCTAGCCGTGTACAGACGCATGTTGCTAAGAAGCAGGACGCACCAGTCCATCGTGTTTCCACTGTTCATCCGCGGTTCAGGGCGGGTGTGGCTTTTGCGGCGGCGGAGACGATCTTCTGACGGGGGCCGAATCTGGCGGTGATGAGGAGACTTCAGTGGTCCGGCGCGTCCGTAGCGCCTGGGCCCAACGGTCATTTCATCACATGCTACTGTCGCGAATCGCACTAAAGGGATTGGCCGCGCGCTCTGTGAGGAACCCGCCGCCCGTTCCGACACGATCGCGTATCCGCACCAACTGACAATGCGAGGAATTCTATATGACCATCATCAAAACCGCCATTGCCGCAACCGTGCTCGCGTTCGCGCTCGCAACAGGTGCCGTCGCCCAGACCCCGCCCGCACCGGCGGCGACGACGACGGCAAAGCCCGCACCGGCTCCCGTTGCAACAGCCCCCGCCACGGCAAAAGCCCCCAAAGCTGCAAAGGCGCCGGCCAAGCCGCGCACAGAAGCATCGATCCAGTGCTCGAAAGACGCCGACGCCAAGAGCCTGCACGGCACCGAGCGCAAGAAGTTCCGCGAGACCTGCATGAAGGCCAAGCCGAAGGTCTGATCCCACGCGCAAGCGGTGGACTGGCAAGCAATGGACTGAACAGACGGGCATCCTCACGGGTGCCCGTTTTGCGTTGAGGGCCTCAGCCTTTTGGTTTTTGCGCGCTCACGGGGTACGCACCTCGTGTGCCTTGTCCGCTTGCATCCGCCCGAGCCCGAGGCAGGCGACGAGCCAAGCGCCCGCAAACGGCAGCGTCAGCGCGATCATGACGGCTCCCGACAGCCCGAGCGCCCCAAGCCCCGCAAACATCCACCCCGACAGCGCATCGCCGCCCCGGTAGACGACCGTATCGATGAAGTTCTGCGCCTTGTACTTTTCTTCGGGGTCGACGACCGTGTAGAGCACGCGCATCGCAGGCCCTGCGAGCGCGAAGGCGACGATCCGCTCGAACGCCATCACGCCCGCGACGACCGCAAGCGTGGGCACAGCTCCGATCACCAGCAATCCCCCAATACACACGACCGGGAGCGCTGCAAGTGCAGCCGTCAGCCCGAACGTCCGCAGCAGGGCTGCCGTCCCCAACAGCTGCACGAGCGCCGTCACAACCGACACGATGAGATCGCGCGAGGCAAAGAATTCGACCTGCGCGGTGCCGCTGGCGATCGTCGCCTTCACCAGCCGCGACTGCTCCAGATAAAAGTAGGTCGACACCAGATTGGCGAGCAGGATGACGAGCGCGATCCGGGCGAGATACGGCGAGCGAACGACCCGCGTCGCGCCCTCGACCACGGCCGCAAGCGTGACTGCGCCACCGGTCGCATCCGCCTTAGGTGCCACAGTCGCCTGACCGAGCTGAAAACTCGCGATAAGCGCCGCCCCCAGGAAGGCCGCCGACACCAGCGCAAGATTGGCCGTTCCGATCACGCCGACCAATTGCCCTGCGATCACGGGTCCAGCGAGCGCTCCCAGCGTCCCGCCAGCCGAGATGATCCCAAACAGCCGCTTGCCTTCCTCGCTGTCCCACCTGTCGGACATGAGCGACCAGAACAGCGACACGACGAACAGATTGTAAACCGAAACCCAGACGAAGAACGCCGACGCGAGCCACGGCGGAATCACCCCGCCCGGGGCCACGGCGCGCATCGCAACCGAAAACGCGATGAGATTGAGAATAAAAAACCCATAGACGCCCGGCAGAACGAGCCGCCGTGGCAATCGCGTCGCGAGATAACCAAAGACTGGAACCGCGGTCAGCATCACCAGAAATACGACCGTGAAGAGCTGCGCCAGCTCGCCCTTGGGCAGGCTCGCACCCATCATCTCGCGCACGGGCCGGACGGTGAAATAGCTCGCCAGCACGGCAAAAAACATCACGAACGCGAGCCCGAGCGAGGCCCGCTCGCTTGCCTTCACATCGACAGCCCGCCGCAGCGTATCCCACAACCCGCCCATTCCGTCCCCCTCACAAGCCATCGGCATGGCACAGTCGCCAACCCGTTGGCCCGGTCAAGCGCTTGCGCATGCGCCTTGGGCGTCTTTCGTGCGATCAGGGCCTAGGCGGGGCCGCGGAACGACGTGATCCCGCGCACCAGAGCCGCCGATCTGCGGAAAAACCAGCAACGCCGACCACCTGTTTCACTTCTCACTTTTTCTCATAACAACAGCAGTTTTTCGCGCTTGCAGTGCAAAGCTGGCTGATTAGGGTGCAGACCCAATACGAGGTGTCAGCACAGCTCAGTTGGCATCGACCATCCCAGTCCCATCGACCATAAGGCGCACCCCGATGACCCTCCGCTTAGGCGACACCGCCCCCGACTTTGAACAAGAGAGCAGCGCGGGTGCAATCCGGTTGTATGACTATCTCGGCGATAGCTGGGGCGTGCTGTTTTCCCATCCGGCGAACTTCACTCCGGTCTGCACAACAGAACTTGGACTGACCGCCAAGCTTGCTCACGAGTTCGAAGCCCGCGACGTCAAAGTCCTGGCTCTGTCTGTCGACGAGGCTGATAACCACGCAAAGTGGATCGCCGACATCAACGAAACACAACTCGCGACGGTAAACTTTCCAATCGTTGCCGATTCAGACCGGTCCGTATCGCAGCTCTACGACATGATCCACCCGAACGCGAACGCAACCATGACTGTCCGTTCGCTGTTCATCATCGACCCGGCAAAGAAAATTCGCCTGACGATCAACTATCCCGCCAGCACCGGCCGTAACTTCGAGGAAGTCCTTCGCGTCATCGACAGCCTCCAGCTCACCGACCGACACAAGGTCGCGACACCTGGTAACTGGAAGCATGGCGACGACGTTGTGATCGTGCCGTCGCTGCAGGACGCAGATGAGATCGCCCAGCGCTTCCCGAAAGGTTACCGTGCGCTCCGCCCCTACCTCCGCATGACGCCACAGCCCGACGCCTGACCGCGAGCCGACTGCTATTCCCCTGTCACGTGTCACGCCGCCCGACGTGCGCAACCCCGCCACGTCACGGCTCTACGCACTACGCCCGAACCGCTCCCTATCCCCTGAGGGTCCCCCATGTCCGCTTTGCCCCGTGTCCTCGCCGTGTCCGCCCTCGCCGCAGCCGTCACCCTCGTCGGCGCGATCGCAGCCCGCGCCGACACGACCATCCTCAACGTGTCCTATGATGTCGCTCGCGAGCTTTACAAAGATATCAACCCCGCCTTCGCTGCGGCCTACAAGGCGTCAGCCGGTGAAACCGTCACGGTCAATCAATCCCATGGCGGGTCATCCAAGCAGGCGCTCGCCGTCGTGGGCGGTCTCGAAGCCGACGTCGTCACCATGAACCAGGTCCCCGACATCGACCTGCTGGTCGACAAGGGCGGCCTCGTGTCAGCCGATTGGCAGACGAAATTTCCCAACAACGCAACGCCCTACACGACAACGATCGTGTTCCTCGTTCGCAAGGGCAATCCGAAGGGCGTCAAGGACTGGGACGACCTCACGAAGTCAGGGTTGCAGGTGATCGTGCCCAACCCCAAGGTGACCGGCAACGGCCGCTACACGTATCTCGCAGCCTACGGCTATGCCCTCCAAAAGTCGGGCAAGCCGGAGGAAGCGAAATCGTTCGTCCAGAAGTTGTTTGCCAACGTGCCGGTTCTTGACGGAGGCGGACGCGGCGCAACAACCACGTTCACGCAGCGAGCCATCGGCGATGTACTCGTGACGTTTGAGAACGAAACCTTCCTGCTCAGCAAGGAAATCGGTGCCGACCAGTTCGACGTGGTCTACCCGTCGCTCTCAATCGAAGCAGCTCCCCCGGTCGCCGTCGTGGATAAGGTCGCCGACAAGCGCGGCACACGCAAAGTCGCTGAAGCCTATCTCAATTTCCTCTACACGCCCGAAGGTCAGGCAATCATTGCCCGCCATTACTTCCGGCCCCGCAGCGACGCGGCATTCAAGGCAAGCGCAACCAAATACCCCGAGATCAAGACGTTTCAGGTCGAGAAACTGCTCGGGCCCTGGGCCGCTGTGAACAAAGAACATTTCGCAGATGGCGGCATCTACGATCAGATCATCATCAAGCGCTGACGTAAGCGCTGACCGCCACCTTGACGCAAGCGACACCGCGACACGCTCGCCCCTTAAACCGGGGCGAGCAGCCGACATTGAGAGCCGCGGGGGGCACGGGCTGCGAACGCAGCTTTCCTGCCATCTTTTGCGTGCGTGCTGCTTGCCTGTCGAATGGCTCGCAGGGGGGCAGGCAGGGGGGCAGGTCAAATCCTCCGCAACCAAGACTTGGCTCTCAACGGCCGCTGCGCCATAACCAAGATGCGATCCCTGCGACATCGGCCATGAGGCACGACACATGACCGAGAAGGCCACCGAACGCACGCCATCGGTGCGCCCGCGTGGCAACCGCCGGGTCCTGCCGGGCTTTCCGTTAGCGCTTGGCTACACCATCGCCTACCTGTCGCTCATCGTGCTGATCCCGCTGGCCGCTGTGTTCCTCAAGACGGCGACACTGACCTGGGCTCAATTCTGGGCTGTGGTGACAGCTCCCGCAGCCGTCGCCTCCTATAAATTGAGCTTTGGCACCGCGCTGTTCGCCGCGGCCATCAATGCCGTTTTCGGCCTCATGCTGGCCTGGGTACTGGTCCGCTACACGTTTCCCGGTCGCAAACTCGTTGACGCGCTCGTCGATCTGCCGTTCGCGCTACCGACGGCCGTCGCCGGGATCTCGCTCACAGCCCTCTATGCCAAGAATGGTTGGCTCGGCCAATACCTTGAGCCGATCGGCATCAAGGTGGCCTTTACCCCGCTTGGCATTCTCGTC
>JBBRKD010000037.1:0-8983 GCA_038218255.1 Hyphomicrobiales bacterium
CCAGCAGCCACCACAGCCGCAGACGCAGCCGCCCAGCCCGCGTGGCGATGGCCGCAGCCGCGGCGGCGGCCAGACGCAGCCCGAAACGCAACCCCAGACACAACCGCCGCCGCCACCGCTGCCGCCCGTCGCCAAACCAGATCGTGGACCGCAGCCACAGCCGCAGACACAGCCCAAAGGTCCGTCCGATCGCGGTGGCCCACCGCCGCGCCCTGAGTCGCGTCCGCAGCCCCCAGCACCACCAACACCGCCGGAAAGCCGTCCCGGCCGCCCTGAAGGCCGCCCTGAAGGCCGCCCTGAAGGTCGCCCGGAAGGGCGTCCCGACACCCGACCTGAAGGGCGCCGCGAGGGGCGTCCAGTGGCGCCGACGATCGTCAATCCGCCACCGCCGCCCAAACCACAGCCACCAGCGGCCCAGCCACAGCAACAGCCACGGCCGCAGCCCGCACCCCCACCGCCCAAACCGCAGCCACCAGCCCCGGCCAAACCTGGGCCGGCGGACCCGACCGGGGCTGCTCCGGGGACCCGGTGACCGCGCGAACGCGCGCCTTTGTGTCGGCAGCCGATTCGTGCTTTCGATAGCCCGATGAAGCCCGACGCCACAGGTTCAGCCCCCGCATGTGACGACGCCGGTCTGGCGAGCGCGGATGCCGCCTCGCACAGGCGGATCGAAGCCCTGCGGTCGGGCGACCGCCGCGCACTCGCCGCAGCCGTGACAGACTTGGAGCGGCTGTCACCAGCAGCCCCCGCGTTGCTGCGCGCGCTTCAGCCCCATCTGGGTGCAGCGCTCGTCGTTGGCATCACGGGTCCACCGGGCGCTGGCAAATCCACGCTGGTCAACGCGTTGATCGCGTGCGCCCGGGCATCAAAGCGCCGCGTCGCCGTGATTGCAGTTGATCCGTCCAGTCCTATTTCAGGCGGCTCCATCCTGGGCGACCGCCTCCGTATGACATCGGCGCTCGACGATGACGGCGTGTTCGTGCGCTCGCTGGCGTCCGCTGGGTATCTAGGCGGCCTGTCGCCAGCCGCCGTCCGCATCATCGATGCGCTCGATGCGGCGGGCTTTGATCTGATCCTGCTCGAAACCGTCGGCACCGGCCAAAGCGAGATTGATGTCGCCGAAGTCGCCGATGTCCGCGTTGTGGTCTCAGCGCCGGGCCTTGGCGACGACATCCAGGCGATGAAATCCGGGCTGCTTGAAATCGCCGACATTCTGGTCGTCAACAAAGGCGACCGCGAGGGGGCCGACCGCACGATGCACCAGTTGCTCGGTGCGCTGTCCATCCGGGCGACACTGACAGCCAGCGTTCCCGTGCTCAAGACCACGGCGACGACGGGAGAGGGTATCCCCGATTTACTGTGTGCGATCGACGCTGCGGGCATCGCGCCTCAGCTCCCGGCCGCGATCGACCGTCGCCGCAAACGCGCCCGCTATCTGATCGCGCGTGCCGCCGCCGATCTCGTCCGCGATCAGCTTCGTGTGGGATCAGCCTCTGGCCTTGCAACGCTGGCCGACGACGTCCTCACAGGGCGCCTCACGCCAGCCGACGCTGCCCGCCGCGCCATCGCCGGGTGAGCAGCCCACCGATCGAGGGCTCGGCGACAGCAGGTTCGGCGACACGACAATGCGATCTATCGTTGAGAAGTTTGCGAGGTGTGGGTCGCGCCGTCCCCCTTGGGCTTTGGCGGGAGCGGCAACGGCGGACTGGCCAGCTCTTCGATCTGATCGGCCGTTAGCATGGGTGTTTCACCGTTGGCTCAAGGCCGGGATGACCACGCGCCGTGCGCGCCGCCTCGGACCTCAGCCTACCAAGTGTGCGAGCGGCTAAACCGTTCCCCATTGCGTCAGCTTACTGCCGAATCAAATCTCACGCAATCGTGACACATACCGCATCATCGTCGCGGCATTAGCCCGTTGACGCAAGAACGGCATTGTCAGTTAAGAGCTTGTAATTGATGGCGTCCAACAGCGCTTCAAAGCTCGCATCGATGATGTTCGTCGACACGCCGACGGTCACCCAACGCGCGCCCGTCATCGTGTCCAGGCTCTCGACCAGAACCCGCGTCACCGCTTCGGTGCCCCCCGTCAGAATGCGCACCTTGTAATCGATGAGTTGTACGTCCTTGATGTGCTTTTGATAGCGGCCGAGATCACGGCGCAGGGCCGCATCGAGCGCATTCACCGGGCCATTGCCCTCGCCGACCGACCATAGCGGCTCAGGCTCACCCTGAACCTTCACTTTGACGATCGCTTCTGACACCGTTTGAAGCGCACCGAGTGCATTGTGGCGGCGTTCGACCATCACGCGGAAGCTGTCGACGGTAAAATACTGCGGCACGGTGCCGAGCGTGCGGCGCGCGAGCAGCTCAAACGAAGCTTCGGCCGCCTCGTAGGAATAGCCCTCGGCTTCGCGTTGTTTCACGGTGTCCAGCAGGTCGCCCAGGCGAGGATCGTCGGCAGCGATCGTCACACCAATGCGCGCGAGTTCGGCCAGGATGTTCGATTTTCCAGCCTGTGCCGAGACCAGCAGACGGCGCGTATTCCCAACCGATTCCGGCGGCACGTGTTCATAAGTTTCAGGCGCCTTCATCAGGGCCGAGGCATGAATGCCAGCCTTGGTCGCAAACGCGCTTTCACCGACGTAGGGCTGATGGCGATTGGGGGCGCGGTTCAAGATCTCGTCGAGCACCCGGCTCGCATGCGTCAGCGTTTGAAGGCGTTCAGGCGTGACGCTCGTTTCGAACCGGTCGGCGAATTCCGACTTGAGCAGCAACGTCGGGATCACGCTTGTCATGTTGGCATTGCCGCAGCGTTCGCCGATCCCGTTGAGCGTTCCCTGGATTTGCCGAGCGCCGGCGCGAACGGCGGCCAACGTATTAGCGACCGCATTTTCGGTGTCGTTGTGGGTGTGGATGCCCAAATGCGATCCGGGCACCACGCGGACCACATCCGCGATGATAGCCTCGACTTCGTGGGGCAGCGTGCCGCCGTTGGTATCGCACAGCACCACCCAACGCGCGCCGGCCGCATAAGCCGTTTTGGCGACGCTCAGCGCATAGGCTCGGTTGGCCTTGTAGCCGTCAAAAAAATGCTCGCAATCGATCATGGCTTCACGGCCAGCCGCACACACGGCCCGCATGGACTGGTCGATGCTCACGAGGTTGTCCTCGTTGCTGATGCCAAGGGCGACCCGCACGTGATAGTCCCACGCCTTCGCCACGAGGCAGACCGCGTCCGCGTCCGCTGTCAGCACGCCCTGAAGACCAGTGTCGTTTTCCACCGAACGTCCTGCCCGCTTGACCATGCCAAAGGCTGTGAAGCGGGCGTTTGCGAGTTTAGGCTTGGTGACAAACAGTTCCGTATCGGTCGCATTCGCGCCAGGAAAGCCACCCTCGATGTAGTCAAGGCCGAGGCCGTCGAGCAGCACAGCGATCCGCCGCTTGTCGGCGAGCGAGAAGTCGACGCCCGTCGTTTGCGCCCCGTCGCGCAATGTCGTGTCAAACAGATAGAGCCGTTCGCGGTTCATGGGGTGGTCTTTGCCGATGGTAGGCCTGGAAGGGGCGCCGTGACGGCGGATTTGCCGTCGCCCTCATCGCGCAGCGCGCCCAGCAGCGAGCGCGCCGAGCGCACGCGCAGCGGCGTAGTTTTATCAAACGCTGCCAGCGTCTTGGCCGAAGACGCGACCGGCGGCACCCACGTCAATGGCTTGTCCGCACTCACGACCGAACCTCCCACGTCGTCACGATCTCGCCCGACGCTGGGTCTTTGGCATCGTTGATCTGGATGCCAAGGGCCGTCAGTTCGTCGCGCAGGCGGTCGCTTTCCTTGAAATCTTTTGCCCTTCGGGCGTCCAGCCGCGCCGCAATCAGCGCCTCGACCTTTGGGGCATCCACGATGACGCGCGGCTGCCCTGCGGCGAAGTCGGCGCGCGTCTCCCCGTCATAGACGCCCAGCAGCTCCAGCGACGCCTTGAGTGCAGCGGCTGATCCGCGACCGCCGCGCTGCGCCGATTTCGCAATGCCATGTAGGATGGAGATCGCGCGCGGTGTGTTGAGATCGTCCGAAAGGGCTGCCACCACTTCGGGGTCGGGCTCACCGTCTCGCGCCCCTTGGACGAGATCAGCAAACTCCATCAGCGTCGCGCGCGCCTGCGCCAACCTCTCAACCGTCCAGTCCATTGGCGACCGGTAGTGCGTGCCGAGCATCGCGAGCCTCAGAACCCGCCCGGGCCAGCGCTGGCCACCGAACACGTCCGTCGTCACAAGCTCGTGGATGGTGACAAAGTTGCCAAGCGATTTCGACATCTTCTCGCCTTCGACCTGCAGAAAGCCGTTGTGCATCCACACGTTCGCCATGACCGGCGTCCCGTGGGCGCAGCGCGACTGTGCGACCTCGTTCTCGTGATGGGGAAACACGAGATCGATCCCCCCGCCGTGGATATCAAACACCATACCAAGGTGCTTGCCCGCCATCGCCGAGCACTCGATGTGCCAGCCGGGGCGGCCAGGTAAAGCGATCCCGCATGGGCTTGGCCACGACGGCTCGCCAGCCTTTGACGGCTTCCACAGCACAAAATCCATCGGCCCTTTTTTATAAGGCGCAACCTCCACCCGTGCCCCGGCCTCCATTTCGTCGAGCGGGCGGCCCGACAGGCGGCCGTAGTCGGGCATGCTGGCGACATCAAACAGCACGTGGCCATCACCCACATAGGCGTGCCCGTTAGCAACAAGCGTCTCGCACAGGGCAACCATCTCGGGAATATGCGCGGTCGCACGCGGCTCGATCGTCGGGGACAGCGCGCCGACGGCGATGCAATCTTCATGGAACTGCGCGGTCGTGGCTTCCGTCAGGCGAGCGATCGCGACATTGAGGTCGAGGCCCGGAAAATCCCGCGCAGCGCGTGCGTTGATCTTGTCGTCCACGTCGGTGATGTTGCGCGCATACGTCACGTGTTCGGCGCCATACGTGTAGCGCAACAGCCGAAACAGCAAATCGAACACGATGACCATGCGGCCGTTGCCGATGTGGGCATAGTCATGGACGGTCGGTCCGCACCCATACATCCGCACGTTGGTCGCATCGATCGGCTCGAACGGCATTTTGGTACGCGTCAGCGTGTTGTAGAGCTGCAGGGCCATGCGGGTTCCGGCGTGGGCGCGTGAGGGAACCGGCGTTATGGGCGTCGGCAGGCGCACGCGTCAAGGCAGCCTCCAAGGGGCACCCAAACCATGCACCCCAAACATCGACAAATGACAGGACCGCCAGACGCGGTTGTACACAGTGGCCGAACGGCGTGGCCGCATTTGCTCCGCATTGACCGCGTTACACTGCAGGAGGATAACTGATTTATCGGCCCGAATCGCAACGCAACCAGGACGCCGCCCCGTGCAGCCTGCCCTCAGCTTCAATTTTTCCGTCTGGTGGTCGTCACGGGCATGTGTCTGCGGCATGGCACTTGCCGCTTTTGCGTGCGTGAGCTTTGGCAACGTGGCAGCCGCACAGGGCATCAGATGGCCGTGGGAGAACGATGGCCCCCGCCCGGCCGCGCCGCTCAACCGGCCCCCGCCTGCCCCCATTCCTCAGCCACTGCCGCCAGCTGCTGGTCCCAATCCTGGAAATGCTCCCGGTGGTCAGCAATGGATGGCACGCGCGCCGATCTGCACGCAGCTCGAACAACGTCTGGTGCTTGAAAACCAGAAGGGTGCGCAGACCCGCGACGCGATGCCAAAGCTGATGGCGGAACTGACCCAAGTCGACCGCGCCTACCAGCAAGGGCAAGGCCAGCTTGAGCGCGCCGATTGCTATGATTATTTCCTGTTCTCGAAAACGTTGCGGGCCTCCAAACAGTGCCGCGATCTGGCCTCCCAGGTCGAGGGTGCCAAGCGACGGCTCAGCGAACTGGAAACCCAGCGTCAGCAGTTGGCAAGCACCGGCGGGCGGTCCTACGCCGATGACATCGTACGCGAATTGGCCCGCAACAATTGCGGGGGCGCCTACCAACAAGACGCGAGCCGTGGCGGCCCGGGGTCATCTGGCGGCAGCTCCATGTGGAACGACAGCGAAGGCGGCGCGGCGGGCGGTGGCTTTGGCAGCTCGCAATACGCCACCTACCGCACGGTGTGCGTCCGCCTGTGCGACGGCTATTATTTCCCGATCAGCTTTTCAACGCTGCCCGGCCGCTTCCCGCAGGATGCGGACGCCTGTTCGTCGAAATGCGCAGCCCCCGTTGAGCTGTATTACCATCCCAATCCCGGCGGCGCGATGGAACAGGCCATGAGCCTCAAGGCGCAGCAGCCCTACACCCAGCTGAAAACCGCGTTCCGCTACCGCAAGGAATACGTGCAGGGCTGCTCGTGCAAAGACGCCGAATATGTGCCGCCCGCTGGCACCGCGCCGTTCCCGATTGCGCCAGGAACGACCCCCGACCGCCGCGCCGAATCGCTCCCCTGGGAAAAAGCCCCCGTGCCACGGTAAAACGGTGTGTTTGACCTCACGCGCCGTGGCGCTCCGGCTGGGCGGCGGACCACCGCCGGGTCGCCTTGCTCCCTGACGCAAACGCGTCGGGATGTGTGTGATCTCGCCCCCCAACGACTCCCCGGACGGCACACGGAGCAAAGCGACTGACGCCGGTCCAGGGTCTCCCCGCACGAAATCCAGGCCGCGCAACTCACGCGCTCCCAAGGCCCGGGTTCAGGGGCAAGCCCCTGGCGGGGGAGCGTGAGGGGCGAGCCGCCCCTGACATCGGGCGCAACCTTCCACTACCCCGGCTGGCCGTTCAGCCGCGCCATGGTCCGGTCGTAGCCGATGAGGGGGAGCAGCGATTTCATGTCGGGGCCATGGTCAGCACCCGTCAGCGCGAGCCGCAAGGGATGAAACAGCGCGCGCCCCTTGGCCCCGGTGGCGGCCTTTACGGCGTTGGTCCACTCAGCCCAGGTCGCGTCAGACCACGGCGCAGGCGGGAGCAGGCCAGCGGCCGTCCGTGTAAAGGCCTCGTCCTCGATCAGCGGCGGTACGCTGCCAGCCACGACCGCCCACCACGTCGCCACGTCGCCAAGCACCTGAATGTTGGCCCGCGCCGTGGTCCAGAACGCCTCGCCGCCGCCGATGCCCATCGCGGCCAGCCGGTCGGCCACAGCATCATAGGGGAGCTTGTGCAGCAGCTTGGCGTTGACGGAGGCGAGCTCGGCCACATCAAAGCGCGCGGGAGCCGTCGAAATCTTGCTCAACGAGAACTGCGCGGCGAGGCTCTCGAACGCCGCGTGCGGCTCGATCGCGTCCGACGACCCGATCAGGGCCGCATGCGAGAGCACCGCCATGGGCTCAAAGCCCGCGTCCTTAAACCCACCAATCGACAGGCTGTCGAGCCGCTTCGACAGCGCCTGACCGTCAGCCCCGATCAGCAACGAGTGGTGTGCAAAGGCTGGCGGGGCAGCGCCGAGCGCCTCAAAAAGTTGCACCTGCACGCCCGAGTTCGTCACGTGGTCTTCGCCCCGGATGACATGCGTGATCGCGAAATCGATATCATCGACGACGCTGGTGAAGGTGTAGAGCGCGGTCCCGTCCTCGCGGATCAGAACGGGGTCGGACAGCGAGCCCACATCGACCATCTGATCGCCCCGGATCAGATCGTTCCACGACACCATGGTGGGCACTGGCACAAGCGATCCAGATTCCGTGTTTTCAAGGCGAAATCGCCAATGCGGCTTGCGGCCCTGCGCTGCCAACTCCGCCTGCTCGACCGCCGTCAAGCGCAATCCGGCGCGGTCGTAGATCGGCGGCATGGAGCGGGCGAGCTGGCGCTTGCGTTTGCGGTCGAGGTCGTCGGCGGTCTCATAGCAGGCATAGAGGCGGCCTGCGGCTTTGAGTTGGGTTGCGACCTCCTCGTAGCGCGCGGTGCGATCAGACTGGCGGGCGAAGCGATCCCAGGACAGGCCAAGCCACGTCAGGTCAGCGAGGATTCCGTCCGCGAACGCCTGCGTCGAACGCTCCTTGTCGGTGTCATCGAGCCGCAACAGGAACGTCCCGCCATGGGCGCGCGTAAACAGCGCGTTCAGCACCGCCGGGCGGATGTTTCCCGCGTGCAAGCGTCCCGTCGGGCTAGGGGCAAAGCGAACGGCAACCGTCATCGGGCCCTCCTGCGGCGCTACGTTTTTGCTGGCTTCGTTCGGGCGGAGGACTTGGACGACGTAATGGGCGCGACCCCAACGGGTGCGGCCCCGGCCATCCACCAGGCATCTGGAGCAACGAACCGCCCGGCCGCATCCTCAACAGCAAGTGCGGCCCGCAGCAAGGTTTCCTCGTCGAACGGCTTGCCGATCAGTTGCAGCCCGAGCGGCGTGCCCTGGCTCGACAGACCCGCTGGCACTGAAATGCCGGGCAATCCCGCCATGTTGACCGTCACCGTGAAGATGTCTTCGAGATACATCGCCAGCGGGTCGCCGGTCTTTTCGCCAAGCGCGAAGGCCGGGCTCGGCGTCGTGGGAGTGAGCACCACGTCAACCGTGTTCCAAGCCGCGTCGAAGTCACGCTTGATGAGCGTGCGGACCTTCTGCGCTTTTAGGTAATAGGCATCGTAATAGCCTGCCGACAGCACGTAGGTGCCGATCAGAATGCGCTTGCGAACTTCGCGGCCAAAGCCAGCCGCCCGTGTGTTCTCATAGGTTTCAACGAGGTCCTTGCCGGGAACGCGCAGGCCATAGCGAACGCCATCATACCGCGCGAGGTTGGACGAGGCTTCGGCTGGCGCCACAATGTAATAGGCGGGCAGCGCATATTTGGTATGTG
Source organism: Hyphomicrobiales bacterium (assembly GCA_038218255.1). GTDB lineage: Bacteria > Pseudomonadota > Alphaproteobacteria > Rhizobiales > Hyphomicrobiaceae > JANXVY01. The sequence continues at coordinate 8,786 of JBBRKD010000037.1, forward strand.
GCAACGAAATCTCATGCACGGTCGCGCCCGCAGCCTTGAGCCAGGCAATCCCCTGCTGCCACAGCGCCTCGATCTCGGCCGGCATGCCGTCGACGCGGTATTCCTTGGGGATGCCGATGGTCAGCCCCTTCACCGAGCGGCCGATGGCTGCCTCGTAGTCGGGGACGGCGAGGTTGGCCGAGGTGCTGTCCTTGAGGT
>JBBRKD010000038.1:0-8975 GCA_038218255.1 Hyphomicrobiales bacterium
TCATCGTCGAAAGTGACTTGAACACCACTCGCGTCCATGAGGCGCAAGTAGGGATCGGCCAAGGTGCCACCGGACGAGTCGAAACCGCGTTCCTGGAATGTTACGGCCGTGCCCGCCGTCAGCGCAACCCTGAACCAATCGCGATCAGCGACCACTTCAAGCGTACCGGTCCGGGAGCCGCCCACGGTCAACGTTCCGTTTGTGGCGATGGAATCTGGCGCAAAGTCATCGGTGCTGTCGTCGTTGAGGATGGTGCCAACGCCAACCGCGTCGACGATTGATGCGCCGCCTGTTGCCCCCGAAAGTGAGACCGTAAACGTTTCGTTCGGCTCGACAACCGTATCGCCAAAAATGCTGACCGAGATGGTTGCGGTGTTCACGCCGGCTGCAAACGACAACGTGCCCGAGGTCGTCGCGAAGTCGCTTCCGGCCGTGGCTGATCCATTGCCGGTCGCATAGTTCACGCTGAACGCACCGCTGCCGCCTGAGCGTGTGACCGTGAAGGTAGCCGTCGTCGTCCCTGCGTTTCCTTCGGTCACGGAGGTATCATTGATGACGACTGAGGGCACCGAACCGCCGCCACCTGGGTAGGTGTAGCGGTCAGCTGCTGCATAATTGACCGCGTAGCCGATATCGGCGAGTGAGCCGATGGTCAGCAAGCTGATGGGCATGTACGTGCCAGGACCCGTCGACGGGGTCATCAACTCGTTCTGGAACACGGAGTCAGACCAGTGACTGCCCGAGCTGCCGCCCTGCGTACCCGGCTCAACCGGCACGCTGGTCGCCGATGTATTTCCGCTCATGGCGCGGTATTGGGCGAGCGCGTTTGCACCCGTGAAGCCGTAATACGATGCGTCACCAATGCGCAAACCCAGATTTGCCCAAATGGTGCCGATGCCGAGCACGTGCCCCATCTCGTGGAGGATCACCTCGTCAAGAATGCCTCCGGCTGCGATATTGGCGATGTCGTAGCTATCGAACGTCATCGTTCCGTGGACGGGCAGATACGACGCCGAGCGGATCCAGTCGGGTCTGGCACTGCCCAAAACGTTCCGGCCGTTCGAGCCTGGGCCGTCGATGTAACTGACGTTGGCTGTGATCGCGAGATCGTCGACGAAGACGCCCTGATAGGTCGAATCTGGGATATCGCCGGTGATGATCTGTTCCCAACGCAGGCGGGCCGCTTCGAAGTACGACGCGTAGGCGGCCTCGCCCGTGTAGCTGATCGCGATGTCGAACCGGCCGTTGGCATCGGCCGTGCCGTCAAAGGGCATCGTGGCCAGAAGGTAGTCGATCAACATATCTTCTTCGGCCCAGGTCAAGGCTGGCACGCCGTCGGAAACGGACGCCGCCGGGTCGCCGTAGGATGTGACGACGCCGTCAAAGGCAATGCTGGGGGCGAGGTTGTCGCTCAGGGCAGCGCCGGGCGCATTGCCATAGGTCGTCATGACGCCGTCAAAGGCAACGCTGGGGGCGACGTTGTCGCTGAGTGCCGCGCCGGGCGCATCGCCGTAGGTCGTCACCACGCCGTCGAAGGCAGCGCTTGGGGCGAGGCTGTCGCTGAGCGCCGCGCCGGGTGCATCGCAGTAGGTCGTCATGACGCCGTCAAAGGCAACGCTGGGGGCGAGGCTGTCGCTCAGGGCAGCGCCGGGTGCATCGCCGTAGGTCGTCATGACGCCGTCGAAGGCAACGCTAGGGGCGAGGCTGTCGCTGAGCGCCGCGCCGGGTGCATCGCCGTAGGTCGTCATGACGCGGTCGAAGGCAACGCTAGGGGCGAGGCTGTCGCTCAGGGCAGCGGGGGTCGAGACAGTCGTCCCGCTCTCCACAGCCGACTGTCGCGGCGACACGTGGTTGCCATCGTCGGCCGGCGACCCCGAACGTTCAGCTAACCTAGCGTCTGCGTCTCTTGGGTGCCGATGTGCGCCATGGCTCGGCGCAAGGATCATTTCGTCGTGGCGCTCACGGTTCAAAGACATTGAGAAAAACTCCCAAACACAAAAGGCGATACATCAATATTAATCATTAACCCTATCGTGTGAGCCCGTGTCAACGATCTAACGTGTGCGGATGCTTTTAGTGAGTTGGTCGATGGGACGCGCGGGCCGTTGCGCCATCGGGAAGCACGCACAGGCTGACCGACAACCGCATGATTGCGGGAGCTTTTTTTCGAAGGTGGTGCTAATTCGCCGGGATTTGGCCGGTCAACGTCGGCCTTCGGCGCCGTTCGGTGCCGTTCGGTGCCGTTCGAAACTCAGCAAACGCTGGCGGCGCGTTTGAACGCCGCGCCTCAAGCTGGATGACCGCCATGCCCCGCAGTCTTACTGAGGCCCCTCAGCGACAGCCGCTGGGACGCGCGATCGCTAGAAGATCTGGACGTTCGACGCCTGGAGGCTTGAGACGGACGAGACGCCGACGAGCGTGATCGACTGCGCGCCGCCGTTCCAACTCAGCACGACATTGCCGCCCACGACGCTTGCGTGGTTGGTGGCGATGTCGGCAAAGCTCGCCGACAAGGCGCTGGAGATGCGGAGGATATCCCCCTGCGCGCCCTGGAAATCCTGCACGGTGTCGATCCCGTCGCCTACTGAGAACTGGAACAGGTCGCTGCCGGACCCGCCGACGAGGCTGTCGTTGCCAATTCCCCCGATCAGAACATCGTTGCCAATGCCGCCCACCAGGCTGTCGGTGCCGCCAAAGCCATAGAGCGTGTCGTTGCCGTCGTTGCCGTAGATCAGGTTTGCCGAGCTGTTGCCGATCACGACGTTGTCGCCATTGTCGCCTGCGCCGTTGATCGCCCCGCCACTGTCGATCAGGATGAGCTGCTCGACATTGCCACCGATCGTATAGCTGATCGAGGCGTACACCACGTCCGTGCCTTCGCCGACGTTTTCGGCCACCACATCCTGGACGCTATCGACAACGTAGCGGTCGTCACCGATGCCGCCGATCATCGTGTCGTTGCCGGTGCCGCCGTCGATGTTGTCGTTGCCTTCGGCGCCAACGATACTGTCATTGCCAGCCCCGCCCGACAGGGTGTCATCGCCTGCGTATCCATAGATCACGTTGTTGGCGGAATTCCCGATGATCGTGTCATTACCGGAGCTGCCGCCGGCATTCACGCACGCTGAGCCATCAACCATGATCATCTGCTCGATGTTGAGCCCGATGGTGTAGTCGATCGTGGCATAGACGACATCGATGCCTTCGTTGGCAAATTCAGCCACCGCTTCGCCGGCATAGGTGTCGACCACGTAGCGGTCGTCGCCGAGCCCGCCAGCCATGTAGTCGGCGCCGCCGTCGCCGGAAATGTTGTCGTTACCAGCCCCACCGTAGAGGAAATCATTACCCGCGCCGCCCGCCAGTGTGTCGTTGCCGTTGTAGCCATAGATCGTATCAACGCCCCCGCCGCCATTGATCGTGTTGTCTCCCGCGCCGCCTTCGATGAAATCATTCTGCGTCGAGCCGGTGATGGTGCTCGCCAACCAGGTTCCGGTCCCGTTGATGTTCACTTTGTCGTTGTCGTCGAAGCCGACGAAGGTCATGCCGCTCAGGTCGAGGTTGCCGCCGTTCGCCATCTGGAACTGAAAGAACACCCGCTCGCGGGTTCCCGACGTGTCATTATGCTGGATCGTTGCCGTCGACGAGATGCCGGAGATGAGGCCGACCAGGGGTTCAATACCGACCTGCGAAGAGTTGAACGTTGCAACCGTGTAAACACCGGTGGCCCCGTCCGTACCGAACACAAGTTTTTCGACCTCAAAAAACGACGCCGCTGTGAAATCATACGCTGAGGGAGTGAACGGGCTCCCGAACACCACGGTATCTGTCCCGCCGCCGCCAGCGATGAGCGTCGTGCTCGACACCACAGTATCGCCAGCGGCGTTATAGTAGATGGTGTCGTTCCCGTTGCCGCCGAAGATGCGGTCATCGCCACCGCCGCTTTCGAAAAAGTCGTCGCCTGCGGTCCCGTTCATGATCTCATTCTGGGCGGACCCGGTGATCGACCCTGCGGCACCGGTCAGATTGAGGGTGATCGTGTCCGTTCCCCGCGTCCAATTGGAAAACGCCATGCCGGACATATCGACCGACGTCGTCCCGTTCACAATCAGCTGTTCCGTGGTCCCGCTGTTGCCGCCCACCAGTGTAATGCGCGGCCCCCCGATCTGGCCAGACGACAACGTGACCGTGCCCCCATTGCCGATGACCAGGTCTTCGACACCCGTGATGCTGGCCGGAGTGAAATTGACCGTGGAGGCGGCCGAGGTGTTCAACACATCGCGGGTTGTCGCGTCGCCGTCGATGATCGTCAGTCCAGCGGCTACTTGCCCGGTATCGAACAGGTAAGTATCGCGACCTGCTTCGCCCTGCAGCGTGTCGGCGCCACCTTGGCCCACTATGGTATCGTCGCCGCCACCACCCGAGATGACGTTCGTGCCCGCGGTTCCGCCGAGAACGTCGCTGAAATTGCTACCTCTGAGATTTTCGATGCTGTTGTATGTGTCTCCAAGGGCGTCGCCGAGGTTCTGCGATGGGATCACTAGGTTAACGTACACGCCTGCTGCGGCATTGCTGTAGGAGGCGGTGTCGTTGCCGCCACCGCCATTGAAGACGTCGCTGCCCGCTCCGCCCGTCAACACATCGTCGGTGCTGTTGTTGCCGTTCAAGGTGTCGTTACCGTTGAACAGTGACGCAAATCGCTGGCTGTTGGTGGAGCTATTCCAGAATGTGTTTGCGTTTAGCCCCAGTAGAGCTCCGCCGTTCCCATCGACCCGTTCAATCTGGGGCGGCAACGTCGGTGAACTCGATGTCGAATGGATAACCCAGTTGATGGTCCCTCCCGTCAGCACGCCCGCCGCAGAATAGGTGAGGTTGCCCAAGATCACGGCGCTCCACATCTGCGTATAGGTGCCGTCCGAGTTAAGCGAGATGGCGACATTCGCATCTCTATAAACAAAGCCGCCGACCGTCTGGATCGAATTGATCCAGGCCAGATTGTCGATGGCGAGAGGGGATGGAAGGCCGGAATTTGCAAGGAGCTGTGCCATGGAAATTGTCCTGTCGATTGGTTGTGGGGGCTTTCAAAATGCGATCATTTTTGCGGGGTATGGGGGCCTGCAATCGGCGGGCGGAACTGAGGCGTTGACACGCGTTGAGCCTACGGGGGTCGCAGGTGTTCGACATCATCTGAATTGATGAGATTGCGCGATTTTGACGCGCGCTTTCAGCAGATGGTAAAGGGCCGGGACGCTGACCTGCCGCCAGGTCCCAAAAGGACGGGCGGTCTGGCTGCGATGCCTGATCAATTTTGCGCTGGCCCTAGGTGAGGCCGTCGGTGCGCGCCGGACGGCACGGGGGCTGGGGCCGGTTGTGGGGGCATCCGACCAGAGCGTGCCCGCACTTTGAGACGGGGGAAGATGCCGGATCGGCGCCCGCCCTGCGGGACGTGCTTGTCCGGGAAGCAGGTGGAAGAGGTGCCGCGCGCAAGCCCCGGTCTCCAAGTCCCAAAAGGACGGGCGGTCTGGCGGGCGTCCCGCCAGCGGGGTGCGGGGCTCGCCCCGGTGAGCGCGGAGCGGTCAATGGCACTGGCCCGCCTCTAAATTGCGTCAGCAGTCTATTTTTTATGGGTGTCGTCCGCTGCGCCGCCGCAATACGCCTTCGAAAGGCTTCCATTTAATAACGTGAAAAGCCGGGTCATTGCTGACCCGGCCGTATTTGCATTCGCGTCTACTTACGAGCAGCCGCTTGTTGAGCCACAGGTGTCGCATTTGAGGCAGGTGCCGTTGCGGACGAGGGTGAAGTTGCCGCATTCGCGGCAGTCCTCGCCTTCGTAGCCGCGGACTTTTGCTTCGGCGCGGCGGTCAGACGTGGTGCGCTTGGCGGACGTTCGCACGGTTGCCGTGGTGCGTTGGTAGAGCGGCGCTGGCTCAACCTTGAGCGCATTGGCACCATCCGTCAGCATCATCGGCCCGGACGTGGCCGCAGCCATTTCGGCGGCCGCTGCGTGGAGCAGGGTTGCATCTGCTGAGGCATAGCTCACCGCTTCGCCGCCCGAACTCACCATGCGCGGGCCCACGCGGCCGACGACGCCGGCACCGCGCACGAAGCCCTGTGACACGTATTTGCGCACCGGAAGGTCGATGTGGCTGTCCTCGTCGGTTGCTTCTTCGCTCGAGCCCAAGCCCGTCTCGCCGACGATTTCGCGCGGATCGACGTGGGCCAGATCGTGACGGCCGAGATACGACACGGCGAGTTCGCGGAAGATGTAGTCGAGGATCGAGGTTGCGTTCTTGATCGTCTCGTTGCCGGTAACGAGGCCAGCTGGTTCAAAGCGGGTGAAGGTGAAGGCCTCGACGTATTCTTCGAGCGGCACGCCGTACTGAAGGCCGAGCGAGATGGCGATGGCGAAGTTGTTCATCAGGCTGCGGAAGGCTGCGCCCTCCTTGTGCATGTCGATGAAGATTTCGCCCAAAACGCCGTCTTCGTATTCGCCGGTCCGCAGATAGACTTTGTGGCCGCCGACGGTTGCCTTTTGCGTGTAGCCCTTGCGGCGGGCCGGCATTTTCTGCCGCTCCTGCTCGCGCACCCGCTCGATGATGCGCTCGACAATGCGTTCGGCGGCGACGGTCGCGCGTGCGGCCATCGGCTTGTCGGCGAGCATCTGCTCGGCGACCGCGTCCTGCTCGTCGGCATCGTCGCCAAGCACCTGCGAGTTCAGCGGCTGGCTGAGCTTGGAGCCGTCGCGGTAGAGCGCGTTGGCCTTGAGGGCCAGGTTCCACGAGAGCATGTAAGAGGCCTTGCACTCCTCAACGGTTGCGTCGTTGGGCATGTTGATCGTCTTGGAGATCGCGCCCGAGATGAACGGCTGGCTCGCCGCCATCATGTGGATGTGGCTTTCGACCGAGAGATACCGCTTGCCCTTGCGGCCACACGGGTTGGCGCAATCAAACACCGGATAGTGCTCGGGCTTCAGGTAGGGCGCGCCTTCGAGCGTCATTGCTCCGCAGACGTGCTCGTTGGCGGCTTCGATGTCCTTTTTGGTGAAGCCCAGGTGCGTCAGGATGTCGAAGGCTGGGTCGTTGAGCTTGTCGGCTGGTACTTTCAGCGTGTCGGTGAGGAACGCATCGCCCAGCGTCCAGCGGTTGAAGACGAACTTGATGTCGAAGGCTGCGCCCAGGCCGCTTTCGATCTTGGCGATGGCGTCAGGTGTGAAGCCCTTGGCCTTGAGCGTTCCCTCGTTGATCGCGGGTGCCTGCTTCAGGCTGCCGTGGCCGACGGCGTAGGCTTCCATCTCGGCGATTTCGCTCTCGCGATAGCCAAGCGTACGCAGGGCGCCGGGCACGGCCTGGTTGATGATTTTGAAATAGCCGCCGCCTGCGAGCTTTTTGAACTTCACGAGCGCGAAGTCAGGCTCGATGCCGGTTGTATCGCAATCCATCACGAGGCCGATCGTGCCGGTGGGCGCGACGACGGTTGCTTGCGCATTCCGATAGCCGTGCTGCTGGCCAAGCTCGATTGCGCGATCCCAGGCGCGCTGAGCCGCTTCCACGAGGCGCTGGTCGGGGCAGCTCGCATGGTCGAGCGGAACCGGAGCGATGGCGAGCTTTTCGTAGCCGTCCGTCTTGCCGTAGGCGGCGCGGCGGTGATTGCGGATCACGCGCAGCATTTCAGCTGCGTTGTCGGCGTAGCCTTCGAACGCGCCCTGTTCGGATGCCATCTCGGCGGACGTTGCATAAGCGATGCCGGTCATGATGGCCGAGATCGAGCCGCAGATGGCGCGGCCTTCCGTGCTGTCGTAGGGGATGCCAGCCGTCATCAAGAGCCCGCCGATGTTGGCAAAGCCCAAGCCCAGCGTGCGGTAGCGGTATGAGAGTTCGGCGATCTGGCGCGAGGGGAACTGCGCCATGAGGACCGAGATTTCAAGCACGACGGTCCAGAGGCGGCAGGCGTGCTCGTAGGCTGAGACGTCGAAGTTGCCGTCGGGCTGGCGGAACTGCAGCAGGTTCATGGAGGCGAGGTTGCAGGCCGTATCGTCGAGGAACATGTATTCCGAGCACGGGTTCGACGCGCGGATCGGACCCGACTTGGGGCAGGTGTGCCAGTCGTTGATGGTGGTGTGGAACTGGATGCCGGGGTCAGCTGACGCCCAGGCAGCATGCCCGATTGATTCCCACAGGTCGGCAGCTTTGAGGGTCTTGGCGACTTTGCCGTCCTTGCGGGCGGTTAGCTGCCAATCCTTGCCATCGATGACGGCATTGAGGAATTCGTCGGTGACGCGGACGGAGTTGTTCGAGTTCTGGCCTGCGAACGTCAGATAGGCTTCGCTGTCCCAGTCGGTGTCGTAGACGGGGAAATCGATGTCGGTGTAGCCCTGCTTGGCGAACTGGATGACGCGCAGGATGTAGTTGTTGGGCACGTCGTCGCGGCGCGCGTCTTTGATGGCGCGCTTGAGGACTGGATTGCGCGCTGGCTCATAGCACGCGTCGCCTTCGGCTTCGCAGTTGACGCAGGCCTTCATCACGGCCTTGAGCCGCTTCGATACGATCTTTGAGCCGGTGACGAGGGCTGCAACCTTCTGCTCTTCGCGCACCTTCCAGTTGATGTATTCTTCGATGTCGGGGTGGTCGACGTCGACGACGCACATCTTGGCGGCGCGGCGCGTGGTGCCGCCCGATTTGATCGCGCCGGCCGCCCGGTCGCCGATTTTGAGGAAGCTCATCAGGCCAGACGAGCGCCCGCCGCCTGACAGCTTTTCGTTGGCGCCGCGCAGCGAGGAGAAGTTCGTGCCTGTGCCCGAACCGTATTTGAACAGGCGGGCTTCGCGGACCCAGAGGTCCATGATCCCGCCTTCGTTGACGAGATCGTCGGCGACGCTCTGGATGAAACAAGCGTGGGGGGCCGGGTGTTCGTACGCCGATGTCGAACGCTCGACCGCACCCGTCGCCGGATCGACGTAGAAGTGTCCTTGGGCGGGACCT